>DATMSN010000171.1:0-1873 GCA_035565375.1 Duganella sp.
AAGGCCTGGGCCGGCCCGTGGTCGCGCGCCTGCAAGCCCTGTCGGCTGAATCGCGCGCCACCTTCTGGCGCTCGCTGCAAACGCTCGGCGCCACGCGCGTGGTCATCGCGCTGGTGCTGCTGGTTTATCTGAGCTTCGACAGCCGGGGACTGCGCGTCGTCGGCGAATATCCCTACCTGCCGGTGTGCCTGGCCTATCTGGGCCTGGCGCTGGCCTTCGCGTTGACGGCCGTGTACTGGCGGCGGCGCTTCCTGCTGCAGCTGCTGTCGCAAATCGCCTGCGACCTGGCCGTCATCTCGCTGCTGTACATCGCCGGCGGCGGCGTGCGCAGCGGCCTGGCCATCCTGTATCTGTTCCCGCTGGCCGGTTCGGCCATCCTGTCGCCGCTGGTGCTGGCGCTGTTCTGCACCGCGCTGGTGGCGCTGTTCATGCTGGGCGAAAGCATGTGGCAGCTGCTGGCGATGGAGAGCCAGCACGGCCTGCTGCAATCGGGCCTGTACGGCGCCGCCTTCTTCGCCGCCGTGTTCGTGGTCAACCGCATGGCCGGAAAATTGATCGGCCAGGAGGAACTGGCGATCTTGCGCGGCGTGGAAATCAATGTGCAGCAGGCGGTCAATCGCCTGGTCATGGCCAACATCGGCGACGGCATCCTGGTGGTCGAGCCGGAAGGGCAGGTCTCGGCCGGCAACCCGGCGGCGCGCCAGATGCTCGGGCTGGCCGGGCCGGACCTCAACTTCAAGTTGTCGGCGGCCGCGCCGCTGGCGCCGTTGGCGCAGGCGCACGCCGAATGGCGCGCCGACCCCACGCGCAGCACCGTGTTCGTCACCATCAAGCCGTTCAGCGACGCCGCGCTGCAGGGATTGACCGCCGCCTGGAGCGCGCGCCGCGACCTGTCCGCCCACCTGAAGGTGCGCTTCGCGGCGGTCGACACCTCCGGCTCGGGGCTGGAGCGCAGCGTGATCTTTTTGCAGGACGTGACGGACATCGAAAACCAGGCGCAGCAACTGAAGCTGGCGTCGATGGGGCGCCTGACGGCCAGCATCGCCCACGAGGTGCGCAACCCGCTGTCGGCCATCGGCCACGCCACCGCGCTGCTGGGCGAGGACCTGGACAGCACCGTGCATCTGCGGCTGCTCAAGATCGTCGGCGACAACGTGGCGCGCGTCAACCGCATGGTGGAGGACATCCTGCAGCTGTCGCGCAAGGTGCAGCCGCACAACGAGCCGCTGGCGCTGGACGGTTTCCTGGCCGAGCTGGTGACCGAATTCATCGACACCCACGGCCTGCCGGCCGATATCGTCGGCCTGTCGGTGGCGCCGGGGACGATGGTGCGCTTCGACCCGCTGCACCTGCGCGAGGTGGTGCTGAACCTTTTAAACAACGCCGTGCGCTACGCCAGCGGCGCGCCGCGCTCGATCCGGGTCGACCTGCTCACCCATCCGCACCACGCGCAGCGCATGGAGCTGCACGTGCAGGACGACGGCCCGGGCATCTCGCCGGAGGTGCGGGCCCACCTGTTCGAGCCGTTTTACACCACATCGAGCAAAGGCACCGGCCTGGGGCTGTATCTGGCGCGCGAATTGTGTTTGAATAACGAGGCGCGGCTCGATTATGAATACCGTTTCGATAGCCGCGACAGCGCCGACGGCGGCCGCCGCTCCAGCGGACGCTTTGTGATCACCTTCGCCCAACCGGCGCAAAAATAAGAAGAGGCGGTTCCATGAGCGTACGTTCTCCCCGCGTGCTGGTGGTCGACGATGAAGCCGACCTGCGTGAACTGCTGGAACTGACCCTGCTCAAAATGGGGCTGGACGTCGACAGCGCGGCGACATTGGCGCAGGCGCGCGCGCTGCTGGCCGGCGCCGGGCGCGGC
>DATMSN010000172.1:0-3124 GCA_035565375.1 Duganella sp.
GTCCAGCGCCTCCAGTGTCTGGACGAACCGCTGCAACACGTCGTCGCGATGCGGCAGCAGGTCGGTATCGCCAGTGGAGCGGGATTCGCCGCGGCCGGCGGCGATGCCCGTCCCCCTGCCGAGCAGCTGGTACAGCCTGCTCACGGAAGCGGCCGGCGCAATTTGTCGAGCACGTCCCGGGGCAGCGCCGCCGTCAACGCCTCGGAAACCGGCGGCAGATCCGGCGACTCGTCCCCATCCATCCCGGGCACGCAGCAGCGCCGGGCTTCCAGCGCGATATTGGCCAGTTCCGGGCCATACAAGACCAGCGTCGCGTCAGCGAGCGTGGCGCCGTCGGCGCCCGCCTCGTTCAACATATCGCGCACGCTTTGGGCTTCCGCTTGCGGCGCCGGCTGGTCGGGTGCCTCGAGTCCGACGCCCTGGTCCAGGCTGGCCTTCAGCAGCGCCTCCGCGTCGACCACGCCGGTCCCCATGCCCGCGCTGTCCCAGCCTTCCACATGCGCCTCGGCCGTCTCCATCAGCAGGCGCTTGAACACGCTTTGCACGGTCACGCCGTTGGCGCGGGCGTGGTCGATGATGGTTTCGCGCCCGTGGTGCGCCAGCCACAGCGCGGCGACGCCGGCGGTGAGCGCGACGGCAAAGCTGGTGCCTTGACCTTGTTCGATGGAATAGGCGACCCCGTCGGGCTCGACGCTCACCGCCGCCTTGAGCACATTCTCGCCGGGGGCGGAAACCGCCACCGCGCCGCCGGAACAGGAGCCGTTCCAACGCCGGCGGTGCCGGTTCACGGCGGCCACGGCGATGCATTCGTCGTAGCGCGCCGGCCACACCACCATCTTGACGCAGTTGCCGGCCGCCGCCAGCACGATGATGTCGTTGGCGATCGCGCGCCCGACGGCGGCCGCCAAAAACAGCGAGGGCAAGCCGCCCAGACTCATCGTTATCACATGGGCGCCGTGCCCGATGGCGTGGTCGATCGCCTTGGCGACGCGCAGTTGCGACACGCGGGCCACCACCTGGATCGCCCGGATCGGCATGTGTTCCGCCGCCGGGGCGGAGCCGGTGACCGCGCCCTGTCCACGGCTCACCATCACGCTGGCCGTGCCGGTGCCATGGGCGGTATTGCCCAGATAGTCGAGCGGGTCGCGGGCGATCGAGGCATGGGCGATCAGGTCGATCTCGCCGAACCGGGGAATGTCGCGCAACTCGGGGTGGTCGGTGACGCCGGTGTCGGGCTGGGCGATCCGTATCCCCTGTCCGTGGCTGGGACGTCCCATCCGCGCCGAATAGGCCCAGGCGCCGGGTACTTTCATCATGTCCAGGGCCCAGCGCGGCATGTTGTCGAGCTCGGGGTCCTTGGGCACGAAGCACCAGTCCAGCAATCCTTCTTCGGCCAGGTCCTGGTCGGTTTCGGCGCCGTCCTGCCGCTCGGGAGACAGATTGGTGTAGAGCTCGGGTTCGGCGGCGCGCAGCTCCCATTGCTTGGCCATCAGATAGGCGGCCTCGAACGGCGCTGGTCCGTCCACCATCATACGATCCGGCAGCGTGACCGCGAGGACGGCGATGTCCGCATCGGCAAGCTCGTCCACCTCGGCCCCGAGCGGCGCCAGCGCGTTGCGGATCGCCACCGACGCGCCGGCCAGTTCGTCGCGCCGATGCGGGTACAGCAGGAAGCGCGCCGAATCGGCCGCTTTCCCGCCGATCACTTCGGTCGCGTTGTCGATGGCAATTTTAAGCGCTGGGTCGATCATGGCTGCTTTCAGGTTATGGAGAAGCCGTATTGTGACTCAGCAACAGCGCATGGAATCTCTCGGAATGTCACATTAGCACTATTTGTTTCTTTCGGTGACGCTAGCCACGCGCGAGCGCTTCGGCGTGTTTCGCCAGCAGCTGCAAGGCTTGCTCAGTCCGGCATGCGGTTGGCGTCGGTGCCCTCGCGCCGGATGGCTGCGCCCGGGTGGCGCGCTGCTGACCAGAAGGGTGGATTCGCGGCATTAGGCGGACGGGCGAAGGCGGCGTGCCGCCTACTTTTCGACGCAGGGTTGAAGGCTGGTGCTGAGGCCGAACCAACAGTTGGCGTCCGAGAATTGCAGTAGCTGCGGCACGCCAGCTGTCGCCAATCCTTCATAAAACCGGATCAACGCGGCGAATTTCTGGGTTTTGGCCGTGCCGCCGGCGGGGTCGATCAGCCGGACCACCAGTTCCTGCTGTTTGCTGGTGTCGCCGGAGAGTCCCGTGATCACGACGGCATGTCCCATCTGCGCGCCGGGCGTGTAGCCGGCGATGAAGATCGGGCCGCGGGTGATCATGCTGGCCCATACGTCGACATCGAACGACGCGAGACCGGTGGCGCGGGCGCCCAGTTTGCCGGCCAAAGGCTGCACCAGCTTCGTGCCGAGCGCCCCCTTGGACGCGTCGCGCTGACCGGCGGCGTACAGGTCCGAGAACGGCTGGCCAAGCTCCTTGGCCATGGCCGCCATCGATATCGCCGTGCCGCGCTGTGCCGATACCAGCATCGCCGCCGATGCCAGCCAGCACAGGTTGGCGCTTCCCTGGTCGACCGCCCTGACCGTTCCCCCATGGTCGACATTGATCGGCTTCGACCAGGCGGGCACGGGACCCAGCGCCAAGGCCACCCCCGCCGCCGTAAAGGTACGTCGGTCCATTATTCGCTCCCTTTCAACAATGCCATCCGGCCTTAGTGTATTTTTGGCAATTGTAAAAGGGATATCTCGAATTGTCTATTTCCTTGCGCCGTTGCCGGCGCGGCGGCGCGCCACCAAGCCCAGCAAGCCCAAGCCCCCGAGCAGCATGCCGTAGGTCGCCGGCTCCGGCACGGCCGTCACCTTGATGTTCGCATCCGGCGCGAAATCGGCCAACCGGCCCAGTCCGGACACGTTGGTGTCGATCGACCACACGGTCCAGGTGTAATCCTTGAACGCCCGGCCGTTCGATGGCAGCAGCGAGGCCGAGATGGTGGCGAAGATCTGGTCGCCGACGATGTGCTCGGTGATCGGCGCCGCCCCGACCACGGCCGTGCCGTTGGCGCGCAAGGTCACGGTGCGATTGAACACCGCGCCCGGCAGGCCGACCGACGTGAACGGCGCGACGGTCGTGCCGCCGG
>DATMSN010000173.1:0-10874 GCA_035565375.1 Duganella sp.
CCTGGTACGCGAGTTCCTTCGTTTCCAGCTTGTCGATGATGGACAGCATCTGCGGCACGTAGTCCGTCGCGCGCGGCGCGACGTCCGGCGGCAGGATACCCAGCGCGGCCGTGTCCTCGTCCATCGCCTTGATGAAGCGGGTCGTGAGCGCCGTCATGGTTTCGCCATTCTCGACGGCGCGCTTGATGATCTTGTCGTCGATGTCCGTGATGTTGCGGACGTATTTGACGTCATAGCCCGACGCCTTGAGCCAGCGGTAGATGACGTCGAACGCCATCATCATCCGGCCATGACCGACGTGTCAGTAATCGTAACCCGTCATCCCGCACACGTACATGTTGACCTTGCCGGACTGGAGGGGAACGAATACCTGCTTGTCACGCGCGAGCGTGTTGTAGATCTTGAGTTGGCTCATCGGATGTTTGCTAGAGGGTTGGAGCATGACGCTCGAAACGCAGCCTTGCGGCAGTGCCGGGACGTGGCGGGCGCGTCGGGAGTGTCAGGACCGCGAATCTTGGGAACCTTGTTCTTTTTGATAGAATCGGCAGTCCGTCGCAAAGTATAGCATTGATAAAATCCCGACTGGCCGCATATGCCATAGGTTTATTTTTCTGCAAAACCCTTGACAGCCCTTTGCGCTATATCCACCGAGAGGAAGCTACGATGCACGTCCTGAAATCGCCCGGCGCCGGCTTTACTGCCCGCTTGATAACCGGCCTGGCCGCCCTGACCCTGTCCGCAACCGCGTTCGCCGCCGACCCGCAAGTCTCGCTGAAAACGTCGATGGGCGAGATCGTGCTGGAACTGAACCAGGAAAAAGCGCCCATCTCCGTGGACAATTTCCTCAAGTACGTCAAGTCCGGCTTCTACAAGGGCACGATCTTCCACCGCGTAATCGACGGCTTCATGATCCAGGCCGGCGGCATGGATGCCCAGTTCCACGGCCGCAAGACGAACAAACCGATCAAGAACGAGTCCAACAACGGCCTGTCGAACGAAAAGTATACGGTCGCCATGGCGCGCGAATCGAATCCGGACTCGGCCACTTCGCAATTCTTCATCAACGTGGTCGACAATCCCGGGCTCGATTATCCGAACATGCAGGGCTCGGGCTACACCGTATTCGGCAAGGTCGTGAAGGGCCAGGACGTCGTCGACAAGATCAAGGCCGTCGTCGTGGACGACATCCGGGGTCTCGAAAACGTGCCGGTCACGCCCGTCACGATTCAGTCCGCGACCCTCCTCAAGGGCGATAAAGTAAAATAACGAACTCGCAACTCCAACGATAGGAAAAAACATGACCACCGTACTCATGACCACCAACAAGGGCAACATCAAGGTCGAACTGGACGCCGACAAGGCACCGAAGACCGTTGCCAACTTCCTGGACTACGTGAACAAGGGTCACTTCTCGAACACGATCTTCCATCGCGTGATCAAGGACTTCATGATCCAGGGCGGCGGTTTCGAGCCGGGCATGAAGCAAAAGCCGGCCGACACCACCGTGGAAAACGAAGGCAAGAACGGCCTGAAAAACGAGCCGTACACCCTGGCCATGGCGCGCACCTCGGCGCCGCACTCGGCCTCGGCCCAGTTCTTCATCAACGTCAAGGGCAACTCCTTCCTGGACTACCCTGGCCAGGACGGCTGGGGCTACGCCGTGTTCGGTAAAGTCGTCGAAGGCACCGAAGTGGTCGACGCCATCAAGAAAGTCAAAACCACCCGCAGCGGCATGTTCGCCGACGTGCCGGCGGAAGACGTGATCATCGAGAGCATCGAACTGGCCGCGTAATTCCAATGAGCCAATCCCAGACCGGCGAGCGCGTGAACGACGTTCTCGCGCTGTTTATCTCCGATCTGCATTTGCAGCCCGCGCATCCCGCCACCAGCGAGGCGTTTTTCGACTTCCTGGATCGGCATGCGCGGCGCGCGCAACAGTTGTACCTGCTGGGCGACCTGTTCGAATTCTGGGCCGGCGACGACGACATCGGCGATCCCTTCCACCAGCAAATCGTCGCGGCGCTGCGTAGCGTTGGCGAGGCCGGCACGCGCGTCTACTGGATAGGCGGCAACCGCGACTTCCTGGTCGGCACCGGCTTTGCCGAGGCCGCCGGCCTGACGCTGCTGCCGGAAACCTACGTCACCGAGATCGGCGGCCAGCGCCTGGTGCTGCTGCACGGCGACGCCCAGTGCACCGAGGATGTGAAGTACATGGAATTCCGGGCGATGGTGCGGCAGCCCGCGTATCAGCAGCAATTCATGGCGATGCCGCTGGCGCAGCGCAAGGCCATCATCGCCGGCATGCGCGAAAGCAGCCGCAGCGAGCAAGGCGCCAAATCGTACGAGATCATGGATGTGACGCCACAGGCGATCGGCGACGTGTTCGCGCAAACCGGCACCGACGTGATGATCCATGGTCACACGCACCGTCCCGCGCTGCACCAGGTCGGCGCCACGCGCCGCTACGTGCTGCCCGACTGGGAGCCGGACGCGACACCGCCGCGCGGCGGCTGGATCGCCATCGACGGCAACGGCGCGATCACGCGCCACGACCTGAGCGGCGCGGTTCTGTAGGAAAAACCACGGAAACACGTAGGGCGGATTAGCGTAGCGTAATCGGCCATGCATGCGCCGCCGACGGCATATGCATGGCCGACTACGGCGTGCCGCCTAATCCGCCCTACGTGATTCAACGATGATTCAAAGCGCGGTGGTTCAACGCCGCACCGCCGCCATCGCCGCGTTCAAGCGCCGTATCAACGGCTGATTCAACTCCCGCGTATGACTGGTCCAGCGCTGTATCGTGCGCTGCAATTCCTGGTCGAGCTGATTGGCCTTGGCCGCATCCCCCACCCCGGCCGCCCAGATCGCGCACTCCGCCTGCGTGGTGAAGCTGTTGTGATGACTCAGCGCGTAGTCGAATTCCGCCCTCGCCTCATCCTGCCGGCCCGCCGCGGCCAGCGACTGCGCCAGCAACAGCGACACCTGCTCCGGCCTGAAATTGGCGTTACCAGCGCGGATGGTTTGCAAATGCGTCACCGCGTCGGCCGCCCTGCCGCACGCCAGCGTGGCGCGCGCCGCGCCGAAACGAATCTCCAGGTCCCCGGAAAACGGCCCCTGCAAACACGCCTCGTACGTCTTCGCCGCCTCACCGGCGTCACCCGCCTCCAGCAACGCGCTGGCCAGCCGCATCTGGTTCTGCGCGGTCGGCGTGTAATCGTAGGCCTGGCGCGCCTCGCGTAGCTCGCGCCCGGGATCGAGCGTCTTGGCGGCCACCGTCACCACCTTGCGCGCGCCGTGCTGCAACTTCGAATTGGGCAGGTAGACCGCGACGAAATACACGACGCTGCCGATACCGGGAAACATGAACAGTATCATCAGCCAGTACATCTGCTGACCACTGCGGATCACGTGGATGGCGAAGAAAATCGCCACCAGCACGTGGATGCCGATACCAAAAATATACATAAACCGCCCCAACAATGTCATCGATGGGGCCAATTGTAGAAGCTCTTGCTGTTGATCACAAGGAAGCCGGCCTCGCTTAATTAAGCACGCCCTTGCACCAATGCCGCCGCAGGCTGGCGCACATACGCGACAACGCAACGCAGCAGGCGGCCGATGAACACGCCGTTAAACACACCAAACAGGCCGTTGACGGCGACGACGAACAGCAACTGGCGCTGCATCTCCGGATGCATTGCCGACAATACGGCCACCGTGTACTTGGTGACGAAAATGGCGATCATCAGCAGCAGCGGCGTCCAGCTGCCGCGCTGCGCGATGGTGCCGGCGGCGCGGTTGACGACAATCTCGCCGCCGGCCGCCCAGGTCGCCAGCACGGCCGCCAGCATGCCGGCGAACCATACGCCCCACACGCCGGCGCCCAGCAGGCCGTGGCCGTTCATGCCCGTCAGCGAGATCGCCAGCATGACGACCGGAATGATGAACAATTTAGCCAGCGATACCTCCCTATCCCTGGCCGCCATCACGCCGCGATAGACGAGAAAGGCCAGCAGGGCCCAGACATAGACGGGGGTGTGGGAAATAATTTGCTGAATCATGGCGTGCTCCGCAGGTGTGGTTAAGTTGCCCCCACTATGCCAGCGGCCGGGCGCCAACCGGGCGCGATGCGACGAACTGCCCGACAGCGGCGCGAATTGCCGTCAGACGGCGCGAACCGCGTCCTTCATTTCGCGATCACTGTGCCGGCCGCAGACTGGCGACGAGTCCGCCGGGACGGGTGCCGATGCCGGTCAATACGAATTGCGCGCTGGCATAGCGCAGATCCCGCGGATCGAAGGTGTGCAGGGGCACGTCCTTGATGATATTGTCGCCGAGCAAATTGGCGACGCTGGCGAGCTGCTGTTGCTTGCCCTCGTTCATATTATCCACGACGAAACGATCGACATGTGCCTCGCTGAGGTAGACGGTGTTGCCGACGCTGTCGACGTTGAGGCGGCCGGAAACCGTCATGTTACCGCGCCACACCTGGCGCGCCAGCAGCGGCGTCACGCCCAGGTCGAAGGTCAGCGCGATCCGGTCGTTGTCGGCCAGGATGGCCAGTTGAGGATGGCTCAGTTCCACCTCGAACACGCCCAGCACGCGCTGGCGCATGGGAAACTTACGCTCCAGATCGCGCTGCAGGCGCTCCTGCGGCAAATCGATCTGGCGCGGCCCGATCAGCGACGCGCAGGCGGCCAGGAAAAACACCGCCGCCAGCAGCGGCGCGGCGAACTTGAGATAGCGTTTAAGGTCGGTCATATTGTCCTTTCGAGATGAAACTCGTCGACATTATGACCGACCCGCCGCTTCCCGGCTCAGGCGGCGAGATGGCTATCGGACGAGCGGTAGCGGTTGATCATGTCGCCCGTCACCAGATCGCCGAACTGAACGGTCTTCGCCGCGATGTCGTGATACGCGCCGACCAGGCCCATTTCGCCGCGCTCGATGCAACCACGCAGATACTCGCTGCCGTTGATGACTTCGACCAGCGAGTTCTCGATGTTCTGACGGGCGATTTGATCGCGCAACTCCTTGCTGCCCAGACCGCTGTGATCCGCCGAGCACTGATGGATGGCCAGCTGTATCTTGCCGGTGATCGCGCCGATGCTGTGGGCATGCTCGTTGGCCATCGCCAGGCCGATCGCGCCGCAGGACGAATGGCCCTTGACGACGATCAGTTTGGCGCCCAGCTTGGAGGCGATCTCCAGGCTGCCGATGATTTCGCGGCTGATGACATTGCCGGCGATGCGAATCGTCAGCAAATCGCCCAGGCCGGCATCGAAAATAATTTCCGGCGAGGTGCGCGAATCGATGCAGTTCACCACCACGGCCATCGGATGCTGACCGGCAGCGGTCGCGTCGGCCTGATCCCGATAGTATTTCTCGAAGCAGCGCCCCGCCTTGAAGCGTTCATTACCATCACGCAACAGTTGCAGCACTTCGTGGGGGCGCAGCTTTTCCTGGGTTTCCTGGTCGAGCACGGGGACGAACTGGATCGGGTCTTTCAGCGCGTACTTCTCGCGCAGGCCGATGACATTGAGCTGGACGTCGCGTTCGGCCGCCACCACACGGTAATCCTGGATGGTTTCCAGCACGTCATGATCGATAAAATCGGCGTTGCTGGCGTTGATCAGCACTTTCGAGCCATCGGGGATTTCCCACAGCGCGGTCTTGATGGTGGCCTTGTTCAAAAACGAGACCTGGTTCGGCAATTCCATTTTAATCACTTCGCCGATATGCAGACGGTATTGCTCGATCGAAAACGGATTGCGGAAGTTACTGCGCATCAAATAAAACACGCCGGCAGCCAGGCCGATCAACACGCCCATCAACAAGTCGGTGAACACGATCGCCAGCACGGTAATGACGAATGGCACAAATTGCGACCATCCTTGTTGATACATATCGCGGAACAACGACACCTTGGCCAGTTTATAGCCGGTCGTGATCAGGATCGCGGCCAATGCGGCCAGCGGAATCAAATTCAGTAGTGGACTCAGTAACAAAACGCTGACCAGCATGAACAGACCGTGCAGCACCGCGGAAGCCTTGGTTTTATTTCCCGCCTGAACATTGACCGAGCTGCGCACGATCACCGATGTCAGCGGCAGGCCGCCCAGCAGGCCGGCGAAGATATTACCCACCCCTTGCGCCACCAGTTCCCGGTTGGGCGGCGTTTCGCGCTTGTGCGGGTCGAGCTTGTCCACCGCCTCGACGTTGAGCAGCGTTTCCAGCGAGGCCACGATGGCGATCGTGATACCCACGAACCACACATCGCGATTGGCGAAATGGCTGATATCCGGCAGATGCAGATAGGCGCCCGGATTACCGGTATCGATCGGTGGAATATCCACCAGGTGGGTTTGTTCAATCGCCAGGAAAGGAGCAAAATTATTGAACAAGATATTAAGTAGAATGCCCACGGCAACCACAAACAGCGGCGCCGGCAGCATCTTGAATCTTTTGAACGGCGTCTTATCCCAATAAACCAGCATTAACACCGACAACAGCGAAATAATCAGCGCGCCCGGCGTGATCACATTCAGCGCGTTGAGGATCGCCGAAAAGGTATTCTCGCCGTTCCCTTGCGTGAACGAGAAATTATCGACGTCGGTTTTATCGTAGCCGATGGCGTGGGGAATCTGCTTGAGTATCAATAAAATACCGATCGCCGCCAGCAGGCCTTTGATCACATTCGAGGGAATATAATTGGCGATGAAGCCGGCGCGGAATATCCCCATTCCCAGCTGCAGCACGCCGGCGATCAATATCGCCACCAGCAGGATCTCGAACGCCCCCAGTTTGGTGATCGACGCCAGCACCACCGCCGCCAAGCCGGCGGCCGGACCGCTCACGCTGGTCTGCGATCCGCTGATCATGCCGACCACGATGCCGCCGATAATGCCGGATATGATGCCCGAAAACAAAGGCGCGCCGGACGCCAGGGCGATACCCAGGCACAGAGGCAGGGCCACCAGGAAGACCACGATGGCGGCCGGTATATCGTATTTAAGTTTATTCATAATCAATATCCATGCTGATGAATGATTTAACGAATGACTATGATTAGTCAGCGGGGCGCCAGCCGTCATCCCACCGATGATAAAATAACATCGAATTGGAAAAAATATAAACAGGTTATCTAAGGTTGCGTTTCCAATTGCATCCGGACACCCTGTAGGATGTATGGAAAATTGGAATATCTCGTCACGCATGCTATCGCCATGGATAGCATTGAGGAGGAGCACAACCAAGGCTTGGGCGGTCGAAACAATATAGCACGGACTTTTCGTTTGTGCCAACATTGTTGAATAATTCAGATTTTAAACAATAATTTCCTATTGTCACTCTCTTGAATATGCGCGATAGCTAACGCTCCAGAAAGTCAAGTACGGTATTCTACGTACTCCGCCCATATAATAAATAATTCATATACCAGATATATTGGGTTGATACCAAATCGCTAGCAAGTTGAAATAATCAACAGGTTGATCGATAAATTGGTCCGGCCAATATCGGGATGTTCTTGTTTGATAAGGGATTAATAGCCATGGGTTTGGACACACGTATCGGCTGCGCCGGCTGGAGTATCGACCGGCAATCGGCGCCGCGCTTTCCGGGCGACGGCAGCCACTTGCAACGCTATGCAACGGTATTGAACGCGGCGGAAATCAACTCGTCCTTCTACAAGCCGCACCAGGCCACGACCTACGCGCGCTGGGCCGACAGCGTGCCGCCCGACTTCCGTTTCTCGGTCAAGCTGCCACGCAGCATCAGCCACTATCAAAAACTGGTCGACATCGACGAATTGCTGACGCGCTTCGCCGCCGAGGCCGGCACACTGGGCGACAAACTCGGTTGCGTGCTGGTGCAGTTGCCGCCGAGCCTGGCGCTGAATCCGGCGGTGGCCGACGACTTTTTTGCCCGTCTGCACGACAGCTTCGGCTGCATGCTCGCCTGCGAGGCGCGCCACGGCAGTTGGTTCGGCGACGAGGGGACCGAACTGATGCGACGGCATCGCATCACGCGCGTGATCGCCGATCCGCCGGCCGGCCAGCCCGGAATTTATGTGCCCACCACCGACCTGGTGTACGCGCGCCTGCACGGCAGCCCGAGAATTTATTACTCGTCTTACGGTGACGAGTACCTGGATCAGGTGGCAGCGTATCTAAAAGACCACGCCGGCTGGTGCATCTTCGACAACACAGCGTCGGGCGCGGCGCTGCCGAACGCCCTCGAATTGCTGGACAAAGTCAGGCAATCGTCGGCCGCGCCGCCATAAGGACTCGGGACCCCGGAACGATCTGAACCACGTATGGCGGATTAGCGCAGCGTAATCCGCCATCGCCGAGCCGCCGGCGGCGAATGAAAAAATCCGCTTGCCTTTTCCAAGCCTAGTGTTATAGTTCACTACAACACCACTTCATCAACACACATCAGGGGTACCCGTGTATGTCCACGATAGGCTGGAATGACAATGCGCCGATTTACCGGCAGCTGAAGGACAAGGTCATCGGCATGATGCTCGACGGCCTCCTCAAGCCGGGCGACGCCCTGCCCTCGGTGCGGCAGATCGCCGCCGATTATCAACTCAATCCGATTACCGTATCGCGCGCCTATCAAGAGCTCGTGGACGAAACCTTAGTCGAAAAAAGAAGGGGATTAGGTATGTACGTTACTGAAGGCGCCCACGACAAACTGCTAGCCAGCGAACGCGAACGTTTCCTGCGTGAGGAATGGCCGGCCATGCTCGAACGCATCCGCCGCCTCGGCCTGGAGCCGGAATCGCTGCTCAAGCCCGCCCCGGCCGGAGGTGCGGCATGAGCGCCATCATCACCGCGACCAACCTCCGCAAAAAATACGGCCAGCAGGCCGCGCTGGACGGCGCCTCCTTCACGGTCGAGGCAGGCCGCATCGTCGGCCTGATCGGTCCCAACGGTTCGGGCAAGACCACCACGCTCAAGGCCATGCTGGGCCTGACCCAGTTCGACGGCGAGTTGTCGGTGCTGGGCATGGACCCGCGCACGCAGCGCGACGCGCTGATGAACGAGGTCTGCTTCATCGCCGACGTCGCCATCCTGCCGAAGTGGCTCAAGGTCAAGGACGCGGTCGATTTCGTCGAAGGCGTGCATCCGCGTTTCGACCGCAGCAAGGCGGAGAAGTATCTGGCCATCACCAAGCTGAACCCGCAGATGAAGGTCAAGGCGATGTCCAAGGGCATGGTGGTGCAACTGCATCTGGCGCTGGTCATGGCCATCGACGCCAAACTGCTGGTGCTCGACGAACCGACCTTGGGCCTCGATATCTTGTACCGCAAGCAGTTCTACCAGAACCTGCTGGAGGACTATTTCGATGAAAATAAAACCATCGTCATCACGACGCACCAGATCGAAGAGGTCGAGCACATCCTGACCGACCTGATGTTCATCCAGGACGGCAAGATCTCGCTGGCCGCGACGATGGACGAAGTTGGCGAGCGCTTCACCGAGGTGATGGTCGAGCCGCCGTTCATCGGCGCCGCCAACGCGCTGCAGCCGATGACCCAGCGCACCGTGTTCGGCAAATCCATCATGCTGTTTGACGGCGTATCGCGCGAGCAACTGGCGACCTTCGGCGAGCTGCGCACGCCCAGCGTCGCCGATCTGTTTGTCGCCACCATGAAAGGAACCTACGCATGAAAACCATGAAATGGCTGATCAAGCGCGAAATGTGGGAACACAAAGGCATGCTGGTGTGGGCGCCGGCGGTCATCGCCACGCTGGTCGCCGTGATGGCGCTGGTCGCGGCCACGCTCGACAAAAACATCAGCGTCAACGGCGACGGTTCGCCGTCGCAAATCCTGTCCGTCACCCTGGCGGGAAAGGTGCGCACGCAAGTCGTCGAAACGATGGCGCAGGCGTACATGGCCTCTTCCGCGCCGGTGCTGTTGGTGCTCGGCTTCCTGGTGTTCTTCTATTGCCTCGGCGCGCTGCACGACGAGCGCCGCGACCGCAGCCTGCTGTTCTGGAAATCGCTGCCGGTGTCGGACTCGATGACGGTGCTGTCGAAGGTCTTGCTGGCCGCCGTCGTGGCGCCGCTGATCACCCTGGGTATCGGCTTCGTGTTGTCGCTGTTGGTGCTGCTCATCGGCGCCTTCCTGTTGCTGACGCACGGCACCAACGTGTTCGGCGAACTGCTCATCACGCCGGATCTCTACCTGACGCCGCTGCGCATGCTCGGCCTGCTTCCCTTGTACGTGCTGTGGGCGCTGCCGACGGTGGGCTGGTTGCTGATGGTGTCGAGCATGGCGCGGTCGAAGGTCTTCCTGTGGGCCGTCGGTACGCCGCTGGTGACGGCGCTGCTGTTGCTGTGGGCGGACAAGGCCATGCATCTTGGCATCAACTCGGCCTGGTTCGTCAGCAAGATCGTCAGCCGGCTGTTGCTCAGCGTGGTGCCGGGAGCGTGGCTGCTGTTTGACGAAGCCAACATCTCCATGGAGCACGTGCCGCACCGGCTGCCGGTGCCGCAAACGATCTTCGGCGTATCCTGGTCGACCCTCGGCAACGCCAATGTGTGGATCGGCGCGGCCGCCGGGGTTGCCATGATCGCGGTGGCGATCTGGATGCGCCGCCGCCGCGAGGAAGGCTGATCTACCAACAACTCCGGGGTCAGGTCCACCAATGCTACACGGCCTCAACACTAGCACCGGTTGCAGGGCGATTCCCGGTGCCGCGCCGCAATCGAAGACCAGGGCCGATGACCTAACGGACCAGCCCGTGTAGAAATGGTGGACCTGACCCCGGAGTTGTTATTCGAACTGTTTGCGGAATTCGGCGAACTGCGCGCTGAGGTCGTCGAAGTCGCGCCGCAGTTGCTGCACCTCCTGCTCC
>DATMSN010000174.1:0-2470 GCA_035565375.1 Duganella sp.
GACGTCGGCGATGCCGGGGCCGTCGTCGGCGAACACCAGCCGCAGCCCGCTGCGCACGCCGTCCGACAACTGCTGGGCGACGACCACGCCGCCGCCGCCGTACTTGATGGTGTTGCGCGCCAGCTCGCTGGCGGCGGTCACCAGCTTGGTCTGCTCAACCAGGCTTAACTTGAGCTCCAGCGCGTGCTCGCGCACCACCTTGCGCACGCCGACGACGTGCTCGTCGGTGCGCAGCGGCAACAACACGCTGGCGCGCACCAGCTTGCCCGCTTCCAGCAACGGCGACGCGAAGCGGACCGGTTCCGCCGACGGCGCAGCGTTCATTGATAACTCTTGCCGAGCAGCGACATGCCTTTTTCGACATTGAGCGCGGTTTTCACGCCGGGCAGCGTCAGCCCCAGCTCGACCAGCGTGATCGCCACGGCCGGCTGCATGCCCACCAGCACGGTCTGGGCGTCGAGCACGCGCGCCATCGCCGCCGTGTTGCTGATCATGCGGCCGATGAAGGAATCGACCAGGTCGAGCGCGGAGATATCGATCAGCACGCCCTTGGCTTGGTCCTTGACGATGCGCTCGGTCAGGTCGTCCTGCAACGTCATGGCCAGGCGGTCATGCATGTCGACCTGGATCGTCACCAGCAGCAGGTCGCCGATGCGCAGAATGGGGATGCGGTCCATCGCCGGCTCAGGCTTTGCGGCTGATGGTCGAGCCCACCCGCGCCAGCGCCACGATGAAGGCGTCGGCCAGCGTCGCCTTGGTGACCACGTCGTCCAGGTTCACGCCCAGGTGGACGATGGTCTGGGCGATCTGCGGGCGGATGCCGCTGATGATGCAGTCGGCGCCCATCAGGCGGGCGGCGGCGATGGTCTTCATCAGGTGCTGCGCCACCAGCGTGTCGACGGTGGGCACGCCGGTGATGTCGATGATGGCGATGGCGGCGCCGGTCTCGACGATCTTCTCGAGCAGGCTCTCCATCACCACCTGCGTGCGGGCGCTGTCGAGGGTGCCGATCAGCGGCAGCGCCAGGATGTCGGTCCACAGCTTGACGACCGGCGTCGACAGCTCGAGCAGCTCCTGCTGCTGGCGCACGATGATCTGGTCGCGCGAGCGCTGGAACACCTCGATGGTGAACAGGCCCAGTTTGTCGAGCAGGGTGCTGACGTTCCACAGCGCCTCGGCCAGCAGTTCCGGGTCGGCCGCCAGCGCCTGGCGCAGGCTGGTGAACAGCGACTGCTTGAGCGAGAACACGAACGTGGCCGTCTCGCTCGGCGTCGAGCCCTGCTTGGCGCGCTGGCCGGAGATCTCGGTCAGCTGGTCGCGCACCTCGTCCCAGGCGCGCCCCTCGATGCTGTCGAACCCGCCGCCGAGCGTGGCCTCCGGCAGCAGCGCCAGCAACTGGCGGCAGTGGCGGCGCAATTGCTCCTGCGCGGCGGCGTCGCTGCGGAAGGCCATGCTTTCCAGATTGGCGATCCAGTCGGCGCCGATGTCGGCCTGGTACTGTTGGATCAGCGCGCTGATACGGCGTGCGTTATCGTTGGTGGTCATCAAATCCCCAGAGTGTTAACTTGTAACTTAAAGTTTAGCAAGTATTGAAACTTTGGGATGTTCGATTGACAGCACGCGGCGGAAGGCAAGCGGAAGGCAAGTTGGCCCACGTAGGGCGGATTAGGCGGAACGCCGTAATCGGCCATGCGTGAGCCGCCGACAACGCATGCATGGCCGATTACGCTGCGCTAATCCGCCCTACGTGCCTACGTGGCATCGTGGAAGATGATGCCCAGCGTATGGCGGGTCGCCGCGCCCGACACCTCCCGCACCCGGCTGACGCCATGCCGCATGGCAACCCGGTAGACGCCGCGCACGCCCCGCGCCGGCCGGTGGTTGACGGGGAAGATGACCATGTCGCCGCGCCGCAGCGGCACCACCTCCACCCGCGACTGCATGCGCGGGCGCTGCTCGGTCAGCACGAATTCGCCGCCGTCGAAGTCCGTTCCCGGCTCGCTCAGCAAAATCGCCGCCTGCAGCGGGAACACGTGCTCGCCGTACAGATCCTGGTGCAGGCAGTTGTAGTCGCCGGCGTCGTACCGCAGCAGCAGCGGCGTCGGGCGGCTCTGGCCGGCGGCATGGCAGCGTGCCAGGAAGTCGGCGTGGTCGGGAGGGAAGCGCGCCTCGATGTCGAGCAGCTCGTGCCAGCGGTTGGCGATGGCGGCCAGCGGGCCGTAGAGCGCCTGGCGCAGCGCCGAGATCATCGACGGCAGCGGATAGCGGAAGTATTGGTATTCGCCGCTGCCGAAGCCGTGTTGCGCCATCACGACCCGGCTGCGGAACAATCGCGGCTGCGCGTACTGCGCCGCCATGGCGACGCTTTCGTCGGCGGTCAGCATGCCGGGCACGATGGCGTAGCCGTGGGCGTTGAGCTCGTCGGCGATGGCTTGCCAGTCCAGCCCCGCCACGTGGGCGGCGATGCCGG
>DATMSN010000175.1:0-6705 GCA_035565375.1 Duganella sp.
GGCTATTTGGCCGCATCGTGGATCTCGCTGATATAACCGCCCGGGAACTGCAGCATCGCGCTGGCGTTGCCCTTGCTGGTCTTGTACGGCGGCGTCAGCACCGTCACGCCGTTGGCGGCCGCCTTGGCCAGCGTGGCCGCCATGTCGTCGACCTGGTAGCCGGTGGTCTCGCGGCCGAACGGGAACGGCAGCTTGCCGTCGCTGACGAACACCGTCATCTTGCCGAAGTTCGATGTCAGGTGGACGCGGCGAATCTGCTCGCCGGCGCGGCCGATCTCGCCGCCGTCGACCTTCTCGTCGGCGACGATCTTCGCGTGCGCGAACTGCTTGAACTGGCCGATGAACTTGTCGGCCGAGACGCGCGAGACATACACGCGGTTATCCGGCACCGAGTGCAACGGCGCGTACGACGGCGCCTTGGTGTGCCAGTACAGCTGCATATTGACGCCGCCGGCCCACTGGATCAGCACATCCTTGCCGATCGGGTCGTCGAACGGCTCGACGGTGACGTCGGCGCCCGCTTCCACCGCCGCCTTGGTGGCGTCGTTGATGTCGGTGACCAGGTAGCCGGTGCGCTCGGTGCCGAAGCCGTACGGGATCGGCGTCTGGAAGGCGAACACCGACAGCATGCCGACCGGCGTTTGCACATATTGGGACGCGGTCTTGCTCGGCGTCGGCGTGACGGTGAACACCGCGCGCGGCGAGGCCTTGCCGCCGAAGGTGTTGACGAAACTGGTGACGAAGGCGTCGATGTCGGCGTTCTGCACGTAGACGTGGGTGGTGTCGTACTGCGGCGCGACGGCGACGTCCGGCGCGGCATGGGCCAGCGCCGGCAGCGTCAGCGCGAAGGCGATGGCATACGAGGCGATATGGGTGCGGATCGAGGGAAGTGGCATGGAAAACTCCTGGAAATGGTGGCGGGCCGAGACAACCCGGCGGGACTCAGGCGCGGCGCGCCCGGCGCGCCCGCATCCATTTCACTATACGCAGAGGCGGCGTATTTTTAACCTGCCATTAGCTCAGGTAGTCCATCCACAAATGGGGTTATTTGAAGTACCGCGTCCCCGGCCCCGAGCGGCGCTAGCGCGCGTAACCCACCTCGTATTCCTTGCCGCCCTCCAGGGTCATTTCATAGGCCCGGTTGCCCAGGCTGCGGATGGCGCCCTGTTTGCTGCGCGGCACTTTGCCGCTGTTGAAGCGCAGCACCCCCTGGCCGCCAACGGTCGTGACCTTGATCCGCGTGTCGCTGGCGTACACGGCGATGTCGCCCTGCGGCGTCGGCACCTTGCCTTCTATCCACTTGAGGCCGCCCAGCTTGGGTTCGACGACATAGCTCGCGTACCCCGGTGCGGTCGGCCTCACGCCCAGATAGTATTTCCCCAGCAAATAGGCCGGACTGGCCCCCCACGCATGGCACAAGCTCCTGCCGAACTCCTTGCCGTACATCGCGTAGTGCTCCACGCCCTTCTGCTTCGGATCGTATTGTTCCCAGAAGCAGGTGGCGCCGTCGCGCAGCATGCCGCCCCAGTAATCCTTGATCTGGGCCGTGACGTGGTCGTGCTGCCCGAGTTCGGCGAGCGCCGCCAGTTCGTAGAAGCGCATGTAGGGCGTGGTGATGGCCGCGACCTTGTCGTTCATCAGGGCGTTGCGCTTGACGGCCTCGCTTTGGGCGGCGTCGAGATAGCCGAACATCAGGGCGAACATATTGGGATGCCGGGTGACCATCCGGTTCAATTGCCCATTCACGCGGCTGTGGACGAACACTTGTTGTTCCTTGTCCCAGAAGGTGGCCATGATCTTGGCCTTCAACTCCGACGCCAGTTGGCGGTATTGCGCCGCCTTCCGCTGATCGTTCACGACTTCGGCGCTGGCGGCCATCGACTCCAGGCTGCGGGCGAACAGCAGCTGAATGACACTCAGCTCGCCATCCTTGGGCATGTTCGCCCAATCGACGAACACCCAGTCGCCGGGCAGGCCTTCCAACATGCCGTTGCCGTTTCTGCGGCCGAGGACGAAGTCCATCAAGGTCACCATGCGCGGATAGATGCTTTTCACGAAGGCCGCGTCGCCCGTGTACTGGTAATACTCCTGGATGCCGATAAACCAGTACAACGAATAATCCAGAATGGTATTGATGTGCATATCGACCGGATCGGCGCCCCTGAGCGCCCGCGTGGTTCTTTTGACCGTGTCGCCGTCGAAGAACGAGTAGTAGTTCATCAGGTAGGTCTGCACCGCGTCGCCCGACCATACCCAATGGTCACGCTTGATACCGTCGAGGAAGAAGGCGCGGGTGTTCAATTCCAGCGTGCGGATCGACACGTCCCAGATTTTATTCAACTCGTCGTCGGAACTCTTGAAGGTGCCGCGCCGGGTCAGCGGCAGGTATTCGTACAGCAGCGACACGTCGTCCGCGCTCATGCCCTCGGCCAGCTGGATGTTGACGTAGCGCAGGGCGCGCGAGCGGTCCGAGACGAAGTCCCCCTGGTGGGCGTCGACCGTGAAGTGGTCGAGCGTCTCGGATTTCTCCGGCGACAGCGCCTCCTCCTTCGATTCGCCATAGTAGAAGGACAGCTTGCCGCCGCCCTTGAGGTTTTTCAGTTTGACGAAGCCGATCGTTTCCCGGCCAAAATCCACCAGCATGGACCGCTGGCCGCGCTCGATGCTGGCGGCGGGCACCTCCTTTGTCGCCAGCTTGAAGCGGGACGGGCGCTGGTCGGCGGTGTCGAAATTCCAACTGCCGGCCAACACCGCGTTGCGGTCCTCGGGCGGCCGGTTGGGGGCGGCGGCGACCGTCCACGCCGCATCGGAACGGATGGTCTTTCCCCGCACGTAGATGGACGGCGGCGCCGCCGCGTTGTGCACCTGCACGCTGATCAGGTGTTTGCCCGCCGGAACAACGATGCGGCGCTGGTCGCCCTGGACGAACTGGCCGTCGATGACGGTCGCGTACGTGCCTTCGGCGTCGACCGTGATCTCCTCCGGCGCGTCGAGGTTCACCCGACGCGTGAAATGGATCAGCGGCTGGTGGCCGTACAGCCGCCAGAACGGCATGAAATAGGCTTCGCGCTCGTTGCGCTTGACCTGCAACTGGTTGCTGAGCCAGATCTCGAAGTCGCCGGGATACCAGATCCACGTGGCGCGTTCCGCCGCCTGGGCGGCAAGGCAGGACAGCGAGATGACAATTCCGGAAATAATAGAAATCAAACGCATCGTGGTATCGCATCCCCGTTGGCGGCCAAAACGGCGAGTATAACGAGGTTTGGCTATCGGCAATTTCCATCCCCGGAGGCGGATGAAATAATCATCAACTTGAGCGGAACGCGAACTTGGCGCGGTTGGCGCGGAGAATGGACACCAGCCCGGCGGCGGCGCCCCACGCTTCTATTATTAGCACTATCAGTAATCCTTTTTGCACAATGAATATAAATTTCTGGATAGAGGTAGCTTGGCGAAGGCCGCCGCGTTAAGCTGACGGCCAAGTTGAATATCGCAACTGACACACTTACTACAAGGAATGAATATCTATGGCTGATAACACCCGGCGCGCCTTGCTGGCCGCCGCCACCCTGACTGGCCTGGTCTCGCTCGCACCATTTAGCCTGGCATCGGCGGCGCGGCCGTCCAAAGGCAAGGCTGGTTTGGCGCCGACACCGCCCATGGGATGGAACAGCTGGAATTCCTTTGCCACCACCATCAACGAAGCCCAGGCGCTGGAAAATGCGCGGATCATGGCGGACAAGCTGCTGCCATCCGGCTATAACGTTTTTACGGTGGATATCCAGTGGTACGAGCCGAACGCGAACAGTTATACCTACCGCGATAACGCCGAGTTGAGCATGGATGAATACGGGCGCCTGCTGCCGGCGCCCAATCGTTTCCCGCGAGGGTTCGCCGCGCTGGCCGGCGATATTCACAAGATGGGAATGAAATTCGGCATTCACCTGATGCGGGGGATTCCACGCCAGGCGGTCAAGCGCAACACGAAGATCCTGGGCACGCCTTACCGCGCGCAGGACATCGCCAACGTCAATTCGATTTGCGAATGGAATGGCGATATGTATGGCGTCGACATGACCAAGCCGGGGGCCCAGGCGTATTACGATTCCGTTTTCAAGCTGTACGCTTCCTGGGGCGTGGACTTCATCAAGATGGACGACATGTCCCGGCCTTACTCCCTCAACTGGCCGGAAGTGGAAGCGGCGCACCGGGCGATCGGCGCGTCCGGGCGGCCGATGGTGCTGAGCCTGTCGCCCGGCGAAATGGACCTGCGCTGGGCCGGCCACGTGCCGCGCTACGCGCAAATGTGGCGCATCTCCGACGACTTCTGGGACGAGTGGAAGCTGCTGAAAGACCAGTTCGACCGGCTGGAGAACTGGAATCCCTTCATGGGCCCGGACTCGTGGCCCGATGCCGACATGCTGCCGCTGGGGCGGCTGGCGCTGGGCGAACGCGATACGAAATTCACCCGCGACGAACAGCAGACGCTGATGACCCTGTGGTCGATCGCGCGCTCGCCGCTGATCATGGGTGGCGACCTGCGCCACCTCGATCCGTGGACACTGGGGTTGCTGACGAACCCGGAAGTGCTGGCGGTGAACCAGCGCAGCGCGGCCAACCGGCCGCACAAGGCGGAGCCAGGCACGCGCATCTGGAGCGCGCGTCCCGCCGGTGGCAAGGGCCAGTATCTGGCACTGTTCAATACCGCCGACCAGCCCACGGAAATCGCCTTCGACCTGTCGCGCCTCGACCTGGGCGGGAAAAGCGTGGCATGCCGCGATCTGTGGACGCGGCGCGATTTGCCCGCCGTGACGGGCACGCTGCGCCAGGCCCTCCCGGCCCACGGTTCGGTGCTGCTGCATTTGGCCGCGTGAAAATAGAAATCAAACGCATCGGGAAATGGCACGGACAGAATATGGACATGTCATTTCACTTCGATCGTCTATTTTTTGGAAATTTATTTTAAGGCGCGCTTTTGAAAAAA
This sequence comes from Duganella sp., assembly GCA_035565375.1. Lineage (GTDB taxonomy): Bacteria > Pseudomonadota > Gammaproteobacteria > Burkholderiales > Burkholderiaceae_D > Rugamonas. The sequence continues at coordinate 4,985 of DATMSN010000175.1, forward strand.
AATATCGTAATCTTTTTGTGGGTAATGGCGCAAACTGCGATGGCGAGTGGCAAAGCACCGGAAGCGCCCACTCCCTACGTGCTGCCCAATACCGAAGTACGGCAGATTCACTCCGCCGTTTTAAATCGTGACTATGAGTTATATGTCAGCCTTCCCGCGTCTTACGCCACGGGCCGTCAAACCTATCCCGTCGTGTTCATCACCGATGCACCGTATGCTTTTCCGGTCGCATCCTCGATCGGGCCGTTCATCGCCCGGCATAGCAAACGTCTTCCCGAGTTCATTTTGGTCGGCCTGTCATATGCGAAAGGCGATACGGCGGAGTTCAGTCGCCGCCGGGATTACACACCGAGCAGGAATGGCGGCACCGGCCTGACATCCGATATGCCGGGAAGAAAGCCTGTATTCGGTGAAGCGGAGGGTTATCGGCGCTTTTTGAAAGACGAGGTCTTTCCCATGGTCGCTTCGCACTATCGCGCGGACATGGCGCACAAGGTGCTTGCCGGGCACTCTTACGGAAGCCTGTTTGGCGCGTATGTATTGCTGACCGACCCCGCCATGTTCGACGGCTACGTCCTGGGCAGCCCGTCCTTGTGGTACGACGACTACCTGCTATTTAAGCGCGAGCGTGAATTCGCGCAGCAGAACAAGAATCTGGCCGCAAAAGTCTATATCGCGGCGGGTTCCTTCGAGGGTCCCGCACCGAAGAATCGTTCCAACGATCACCGCTATAGCAAAGATGGCCGCATCGTGACCGGCGCCACCGCTTTCGCCAATGCGCTGTCTGCACGTCGCTATCCAGGCCTGCGTTTAAAGAGCGAAGTTATTGCTGAAGAAAATCACCTGACTGTCGCCCCCGTTCTTCTTACCCGGGGCTTGTTGTGGACGCTTGGTAGCCCGACCCCATAACGGGCCAAACTTGCAACACGCTGCCGGAAGCGCCGCAATCGCATGTTATCAAATCCGTCAAAATAGCAAGTGAATAATGCAAAAAATCCCATGTTGCAAAATTGTGTACATTAGAATGAATGCCATATATAATTTTTTTCGTGGCGGATGACCCGCCTCCTGCGGGGAAACCTGTAGCGTTCCGGCTGGCCGCTTCGGCACTCGGTGACCCGCAGGGCCAGTCATCTTAAGGAGATAGTTATGAGCAAGAAACAAGTCCTGAGCAAAGAAGAAATCGCTGCCGTTCACGGTGCACTGGGCGAGATCGCCCCGTACTACCTGGCGCTGCGTGGCGAAAACACCAAAACCGGTGAGTCGGAAATCGGCGCATCCTACCTGGCGGTAAAAGGTAGCGGCACCAAAGGCACCAATTAATTGTAATACCAAGTCGTAAGTAGTCGGGTGGGCCCCCCGGCCCACTTCGGCCCGAGACAGGCCGGCCACACTGAACACATTATTTGCCCGATTCGATGCCTTCATCACCGTCCCCGCAGCGTACTGCACCATTCAATCTGCGACCGTCGAGGACAGTTCCCGACCATTCCGCAAAAGTCCTGATACTGGGTCTGGGGGATGTCGGACGCCGTATCGCCTTCGGCCTGGCGCGCCATAGCAACGCCACTGAAATCGTTCTTGCCGGACGCTCCCGCGCGCGCGGCGAGGCGCTGGCCCGTCTGGTGGCGGCCGCCACGCCCACCCCGACCCGCTTTATACAAGTCGACGGACTGAACCAGGATGCCGTGTGCGGCCTGCTGGCCGGCGAGGCGCCGGAC
>DATMSN010000176.1:0-1799 GCA_035565375.1 Duganella sp.
CGTGTGTTCGACCACGTTCGACGAGATTTGCCGCGGCTGCGGGCGCAGCGTGGTGGAGGTGGCGCACTGGGTGTCGATGAGCGCCGCGCAGAAGGAAGTGGTGTGGCAGCGCATCCTGGCGCAGGGGTATCCGCGCCGCAATAAATAATGATCACGTCATGATCACGTAGGGCCGATTACGCTGCGCTAATCCGCCCTACGTGTCTGCGCGGTTCGCCGCACCGTATCAATACGTGCCGATGAAGTTCTTCTTGCCGATGTCGAGGCCGTTGTGGCGCAGGATGTCGTAGGCGGTGGTGGCGTGGAAGAAGAAGTGCGGCAGCGCGTAGTGGAACAAATACGTCTGGCCGGTGAAATGCTTGGTCTTCTCGCCGCTGCCGGTGGTGATGGCGCGCCCCTCGCTGCCGGCGATGGCGTCCTGCGGCACGCCGTCGATATAGGCCAGCGTCTTGACGATGCGCGCCTTGAGGTCGGCGAACGAGAGCTCGTTGTCCTCGTACGACGGCACGTCCAGGCCGCCGAGGCGGGCGGCGGCGCCCTTGGCGAAGTCGCAGGCGATCTGGATCTGGCGGGTGAACGGCAGCATGTCCGGGAACAGACGGAACTGGAGCAGCGCGGCCGGTTCGATCTTTTTCTCGGTGGCATGGGCCTCGGCCTTGTCCAGGATGGCCAGCAGGCTGTTGAGGATCTGCTTGAACACGGGAATCGAGGCGGAATACATGGAGAAAGTGGTCATGGCGTGGTCCTAGGTTGAAATGAGTGGCGATAATAGCCTGGCTGCGGGTTTTTTGCTTGGCGCGCGACTTTCCCGGCGATTTTCCGTGCATAATTCCAATAAGTAATTTTGTTAGACGACGATGCGAACCTGCCCACTGCCGCGACCGAGCCCGCCCCCGCATGACTAGCGCGATCCATCGCCTGCGCGCCAGGCTGGGCGCGTTGTACGGGCTGTCGATCTACGGCGCGCTGCTGCTGGTGGTGTTCGGCGGCCTGGTGATCCCGGCCATCATCGGCAGCTACCTGTTGATCGGCGTGCACGAGCGGCAGTCGGCGCGCGTGGCGCTCGACGAGTCGCTGCAGCGCAACGCCGACATCCTGGCGCTGGGCATGCAGGAATCGCTGTGGAACATGAACGCCGAATCGGCCCACTCGCTGGTCGAATCGGTCATGCGCGACCGCTCGGTGCTGCGGGTGCAGGTGGTCGGCCAGGCCGACGCCCAGTTCATCGACGTCCACTCGCCGCGGCAGGCGGCCGGCAACGTCTACCGCGCCGCGCGCGAGATCCTGGTGCGCGGCGAGAAGATCGGCCGCATCCTGGTCGAGATGGACGACGCCCGCAGCCAGCAGGAGTTGCGCGAAAAACAGCTGTCGTACGTGTTCGTGCTGGCCGCGCAGCTGACCGTGTCGCTGCTGCTGATCGTGTTGTTCCTCAATTCGCGGCTGATCAAGCCGCTGCGCAAGCTGATGGGCTTTTCCGACCGCCTCTCGCGCGGCGACTTCGAGACCCGGCTCGACCTGGCCGGCAGGGACGAGCTGGGCCGCCTGGCCAAGCAGCTCGAGCAGATGCGCGTGGCCATCAAGCGCCTGTTCGAGGACGTCGGCCAGCGCGAGGAACGCTTCCGCACCATCGTCACCCAGGTGCCCGGCGCGGTGTTCCGCTTCCGCCCGGACGGCCCGATCGAGTTCGTCTCGGACGCCATCGCCGACATCGCCGGCTACCCGGCCGCGCAGTTCATGCGCGGCACCACCGACGCCTGGACCGACCTGATCGCGCCCGGCGACCGCAAGCGCCACCGCCG
>DATMSN010000177.1:0-4356 GCA_035565375.1 Duganella sp.
GTGGTGGATAAGCAGAGCCTGACGGTCGCGGCCCGGAGTTCCAACCTTTCCGTTTCCATGGTGAGCAACTACCTCAAATATCTTGAGGAGGATTTGGGAACGGCGCTGGTTGTCCGCACGACCAGAAAATTGGCGGTCACCGACTTCGGCACCTACTACTACGGAATCTGCCTGTCGGTGCTGGCCATGATGAAGGAAAGCGCGGACGTCGCGTCGAATTTCACGGGCAATCTCGAGGGGACGTTACAGCTCGCCGCGCCCAGGACGTTCGGCATCGCCGCCTTCCTGCCGCGCCTCGGCGAATTCTACGCGCGCCATCCGGGGATACGCATCGATGTCTCCCTCAGCGACGACATCGTCGATATGAGCACGACCCGATACGACGCGGCGATCCGGCTTGGCCCATTGTCCGACTCCAATCTGGTGGCCCGACCGTTGCGTCCATACGCCGTGGTGTTGTGCGCCTCGCCCGCTTATTTGGCCAGCAATGCGCCGCCATCGACGCCTGCCGCGCTGGCCGCTCATCTGTGCGTGGCGACTTACTTCGAACACAAGACGGTCTGGAACCGGCTGCAAAGCACTTGGGAATTCCTCGACGCGTCCGGCGTCGCGCATACGGTCGATGTGCCGTTCAAAATGCAGGTGAACGATGCGCATGGAGTCTGCGCGATGGTCTTAAAAGGCGCCGGCATCGCGCTGATACCGGAAATTCTGGCCGCGCCATGGCTCGCCGGTGGACAGTTGGTTCGCCTGTTGCCGGAATATCGCCTTGCTGATCGGGAAATGCATTTGGTGTACCGGAAAATGGACTTCATGCCGTCCAGACTGAAGGAGTTCATCCGTTTCATACTCGATGAATTCGCGTGAGCGCGTCATCGGGACGCGCGGCTTCGCCTTTACGCAGGCCGACAACACTGATCACGCCGCCGATGGCCAGCGCCGCTATCGAGCAAAGCAACGCGGGAACCATGCCGCCGGCAAAACGTTCGGGCGTCACGCCGCCGACGATCAAGCCGATCGACGCGACACCGATTAATCCGCCGATCTGGCGCGAGGCGTTGAGCACGCCGGATGCGATGCCGATGAATCGCGCTTCCGTCGACGACACCATGGCGTTCGTCAGCGCCGGCACCGCCAGGCCGATCCCGAAGCCGGCGACGACGAACTGCACGCCGATGTGGGCATACTGTCCATCGCCGACAAACGGCACCATCGAAAGATAACCGAAAGCCGCCAGCAGACTGCCGCAGGCCAGCACCGCGCGGTAGCCACGGCTCACCATCAGTTTCCCTGCTAGCAGGTTGGCGATCATGATCGAGCCCGTCATCGGCAAGAATGCCAGGCCGGTGTCCAGCGGCGAATACGACCAGGCGTATTGGAAGAACAGGCTAAACAAGAAGATCAATCCATAGAACGCGAAGTTGACCAGAATCCCGATCACGGAGGAGCAAGCGAAATGGCTGTTCTTGAACAGATACAGCGGCAGCATCGGTTGTTCTTTGCTGTTTTCCACGTAGACGAACGCCAGGCTCGTTAGCACGAACAAGCTGATTCCACCGATCACGAGGGGGGAGCGGACGCCGGAAGATCCCACCTGTACCAATGCCAGCGTCAATCCACCGAGCGCCAGGGCCGCCAGGATCTGTCCCGACATATCGATGACGCGGCCGCCGGTATTGGCGCCGTCTTGCTTGACGCATCGCCAGGCGATGATGCTGCCGGCCAAAGCGATGGGGACGTTGACAAGGAAAATCGCGCGCCAACTGGCCATGGAAATCAGCAGTCCGCCACACACCGGGCCCAGCGCCAACGCCATGCCGCCGGATGCCGCCCATGCACTGATGGCCCGGCTACGCGCATTTTTCTCCGGGAAGGTTTGATTGACGATCGCCAGCGATGCCGGCACCACCAGTGCCGCGCCCAGTCCCTGCAACAGCCGGTAAATGATCAGCGCCAGCAGATCGGGCGCCATGGCGCAAAGAAAGGACGCCAGCGCGAACAACAGGAAGCCGGCGATAAACACTTTTTTCGGCCCCAATTGGTCGCCCAGCGCGCCGGCGGTGAGAAGGAAGGCGGCAAAGGTGAGGGTGTAGCCGTTGACCACCCATTCAAGTTGGGCGATGGTGCTTGGGAATTCGGCATGCAGGTTTTTCAGCGCGACGTTGACCACGCTGACATCCAGTATGACGATGATGAAGGCCAGGCAGGAAGCCAGCAGGGCGAGGGTTTTTCGGGTTTGATCGGACATGGGGATCTCTGGTTGGCAAGTGGTGACGATCGTAGTCCGCGCCGGACCGTTCCGCATAGATTTGATATCTGAAAACACTTTAAAGCAGGAGTGGAAAATGGCGTGGCTCTCCCTCGTGAGCGCCGTCAAATCCGCTGTGGGCCGAGTCCATATACTCAAGTGGGTGGGGGCGTCCCTTCCGTCCACAGGTTCCCATCGCAGACCTCATCAGGAGCAAATCATGAAAACAATATTCTCCGCGGCCGGCTTGGCCGCATCGCTGATCCTCGGCCTGCCCGGCATGGCGCAGACCACCGCGACCATGACGCAAACCGGCGCCAACAACAGCGCGTCGATCGAACAAGAGGGGACGCGGGAACGGCTGGCCGTGATCACGCAGATCGGCAACGACAACATCGCTGGCGGCGAAGGCAAGGAGGGCGGCATCGTGCAACGCAACTCCAGAGTCCTCGCCTTCATCACGCAACGCGGCAGCCACAACGTCGCCGGCGTCGTGCAGGACAACATCGCGCCGCACGGCGAGGCCTCCATCGACCAGCTCGGCAGCGACAACGTGGCGCTGGTTCGTGAGCAGTCCGCCTTCACCACCGGAACCGAGGTCCGCCAGGAAGGCACGCGCAATGTCGCCCTTCTGAGCCAGTTGTACGGGGATATCGGGATGCGGGCCCGGCAAACGGGCGCCGACAACACCATCACCATCAATCAGGAACAAGCCAGCTACGGCGGCCCGCTGGTCGAACAGGACGGCGTCGGCAACAGCGCCACCGTCACGCTATATAACAACGGCCATGCCGGCAGCAATCTCGCCCAGACCGGCACGCTGAACGAGGCCAACATCACCCAGGAGAACAGCCAGTTCAACCGTGGCATGGGCATCGTCCAGAACGGCAACGGCAATCGGGCGAACGCCGCCAGCAGCGGCGTGGGCAACATGTCGCTCATCACGCAGACGGGCGATGGCAACGCCGCAAGCCTGCGCGGTGTTGTGAGCACGAGTGAATCGATAATACTCCAGACCGGCAACCTCAATAGCGCGACCATTTCGCAAAACGCGGTCTACCCGGGCGGTCCCCGGTCGGACAATATCGCCCGGATCACCCAGGCTGGCGACGGTTTCGTCGCCGACATCGCGCAGGCCGGCAGCGGCAACGCCGGCACGATCCACCAGCACTGAACACTTGCGCGACAGTTGCTCGGCCTTGCGCCGGGTTCTGTCGACCACCCGGGTGCTCGATCCGGAGCGCCGGGACGCCGATATCGCGATTGGCATCCAGCCAACGATCGCCGTCTGGCTGGCGACGGTCAAGCCGCCAGGCCGGAAGGCGCCCAGTCGTATTCCATCTGGCGCGCGGTGGCGGCGGCCATCCCGGCGCCCAGGACCCGCTCGACCAGGTGCAGGCTCATACCGATGCCGGCCGAAATCCCGCCGGAGGTCACCACGCGGCCGGTGTCGACGAACGGGGTGTTTTCCCGCACCTCGAGCCGCGGGAAGGCTGCGCGCAGCTCGTCGATGTCCTCCCAGTGGGTGGTGACGGGGCGGCCGTCAAGCAGGCCGAGTTTGCCGAGCAGGAAGGCGCCGGTGCAGACCGAGGCGGTCAGCGCGGCCTGCTCGCTGGCGCGTTTGACCCAGGCTTGCGTGAGCGCGCAGTCCAGCGGCTGGCCCATCAGGCCACCAGGCACTATCAGCAGGTCCACCGCCGGCGCGTCGTCAAAACCGTAGTGCGGCAGCACGCCCAGGCCGTGGCGCGCTTCGATGGTGTCGCGGCGGGAGCCGATCAGCGATACCGTGAACGGCTGCGCGATGCCGAGGTCGCGCTTGGAGACGCGCGAGGCGACCGAGAATACTTCGAAGGGGCCGGCGAAGTCGAGCACCTCGACGCCAGGGAACACCAGTATGCCAACGTGCAAGGTCTTCAGGCGGTCATGACGTGCCGCCACATCTTCGAGTTGCTTATCCATCTGTCTTGCCTTTCTCAGGGGTGATTAAAAGGGGGACGGCGCGGCGGCGCGGCGCGCTTCGCCGCTGGCGGCGAAGCGCTCGCGGTATTCGGTGGGACTGGCCTGCAGATAGCGCAGGAAGGCGCGCCGCATCACGTCGGCGCTGCGGA
>DATMSN010000178.1:0-7938 GCA_035565375.1 Duganella sp.
CGGCGGCCACCGCGCGCCACACGCTGGCGGCGATGCGCATCGCCCCCGCGCAGGCGCTGCGCGACTAAAGACTAAATAGTACCGGCGAAAAAAATGGCAGCCATCTTATTGGCTGCCATTTTCATTTCCGGATACCGAGGATCAGTTAACCGATACTAGTTCGACGTCGAAGATCAGATTCGAGTTGGCCGGAATGCCCGTTTGGGTCGTCGAACCATAGCCCAGAGTCGTCGGGATATAAATGGTGCGTTTTCCACCGAGCTTCATGTCTTTCACGCCCATGTTGAAACCAGTGATCACTTTCAATGGAGAGGCGTCGATCACGAACGATAGAGGATCCACCGCAGGCGTGAGGCCAACGTTGGTGTCGAACCGCTTGCCTTTGCCGTCAATGGCCGTGCGGTCGTACAGCCACCCGGTGTAGCGAATGCCGACGGTTTTGCCGGCCGTCGCGGCGGCACCCGTGCCCGGCAGAATTTCCGTGATGACGAGCGTCGTACCGCCCGGCTGGTTAGGCAGCTGGTTAGGCTTGATGACGCTGACCAGCCGCAGTTCGTAGACCAGCGGCGAGTTGGCCGGCATCGCGGCATAGGCGATGTTGTTGACCGTTTGCGCCAGGCGCGCGGTGTCGCCATAGGCCAGGTTGGCCGGCAAGGTGGCCAGACGCACGCCGCCAACGCGCATGCCGGCAACGGCCAGGTCCCAGCCGTTCGGCACGATCCCGCCCACGCCCAGCGTGAACGGCGGGGCCGTCGTGCCGCTGTCGATCGAGCTTTCCACTTTGGCGCCGATGCCGTCGGTCTTGGTGGCGTCGTACAGGTAGCCGGTGTAGGCCACCGCCACCAGATCGCCTTTTTCCGCCACCGGGGCGGTGCTTGCACCGACCGTGACATCCTTGACCGCATACGCGGGCTGCGGCACCACGACCGTATCGGACTTCTTCGAACCGCCACCGCAGGCCGTCAAGATCGCCATGCAGGCAACAGCAACAATAATTTGATACTTCGATTTCATGGTGACCTTTGATGAATAGTTCATATTCGTGCAAGCTTTTAGGAGCAGAAGTTTAGCAGACCCCGGCCCTCCCGCCCCAAGCACTACATTCGGTTACATCTTTTAGCGCCGTTTGTGTGCTTAAATTTCCACTTGCGTACCAAGTTCGATCACGCGGTTGGGCGGAATCTGGTAGTAGTCGGCGGCGCCGCGGGCGTTGCGCGACATCGTCACGAACAGATGCTCGCGCCATGGCGCCATGCCATGGCCGGGGGTCGAGATGACCGTCTGGCGGGCGATGAAGAACGACGTTTCCATCATCTCGAACGGCAGTCCCAGACACTCGCACTGGGCCAGCACTTTCGGAATATCCGGTTCGTCCTTGAAGCCGTAGAACACATTGACCTGGTAGCACTGGTGTCCGAGGTCGATCACCTTGACCTGCTCGCCCTCCGACACCCAAGGCTCCTCGACGATGTGCACGGTGAAGAACACCACGCGCTCGTGCAGCACCTTGTTGTGCGACAGGTTGTGCAGCAGCGCGTGCGGCACGCCGTCGCTTTCGCCGCGCAGGAAAATGGCGGTGCCGTAGACGCGCGTGGGCGGCGCCACGAACAGCGACGACAGGAACTCCTCCAGCGGAATGGCATGTTTTTGCAGATTCTTGAACACCAGCTCGCGCCCGCGCTTCCAGGTCAGCATGACGGTGAACAGGATGATCGCCAGCAGCAGCGGGAACCAGCCGCCGTGGAACAGCTTGAGCGTGCTGGCCGAGAACAGCAGGATGTCGATCACGACGAAGAAGCCGGTGGCGCCAAAGCACAGCCACAGCGGCAGGTGCCAGCGGTAGCGGATCACGAAGAACGTCAGCACGGTGGTGCACAGCATCGTGGCCGTGACGGCGATGCCGTAGGCGCCGGCCAGTTTATCGGACGAGCCGAAGCCCACCACCGCCATCAACACCACCACCAGCTGCAGCCAGTTGACCGCCGGGATGTAGATCTGGCCGATTTCGCTGGCCGACGTGTGCATGACGCGCATGCGCGGCAGCATGCCCAGCGCGATGGCCTGCTTGGTCATCGAGAAGGTGCCGGAAATGGTCGCCTGCGAGGCGATCACCGCCGCCATCGTCGACAGCACCACCAGCGGGTAGACGCTCCACGACCCGAGCTGGTTGAAGAACGGGTTCGACACCGCGTCCGGGTGCGTCAGCAGCAGCGCGCCCTGGCCCAGGTAGTTCAGCGCCAGCGCCGGGAACACGATCAGGAACCAGGCCGCGCGGATCGGTTTCTTGCCGAAGTGGCCCATGTCGGCGTACAGCGCCTCGGCGCCGGTGAAGGCCAGCACCACGGCGCCCAGCGCGACGAAGGCGATCATGCGGTTTTCCAGCATGAAGTGGAAGGCGTTCAGCGGATTGAGCGCGTACAAGATCTGCGGCGCGGCGACGATGTTGATCACGCCCATGACGGCCAAGGCGGCGAACCACGCCAACATGATCGGTCCGAACCAGCGGCCGATGCCGGCCGTGCCCAGATGCTGCACCGCGTACAGCGACACCAGCACGATGATCGTCAGCGGCACGATGTACTGCTCGAGCCCCGGCGCGGCCACTTCCAGACCCTCGATCGCGCCCAGCACCGAGATGGCCGGCGTGATGACGCTGTCGCCGTAGAACATGGTGGCGCCGAACACGCCCAGCAGCATCAGCGGGAAGTGCCAGCGCGGCGCCGCCTTGGTGACGGAGTTCAGCGCCAGCGCCATCAGCGCCATGATGCCGCCCTCGCCGCGGTTGTCCGCGCGCAGCACCAGGGTCACGTATTTGAGCGAGACGATCATCGTCAAGCCCCAGAAAATCAGCGAAATGATGCCGCGCAGATTGAACTCGCTCAGCGCCAGCCCGTGTTCGGGATCGAAAATGGTTTTAAGGGTGTAGAGGGGACTGGTACCGATGTCGCCGTAGACGATGCCGACGGCCGCCAGCGTGAGGGCGGCGACACTGCTTTTCTTGTGTTGCTCGGTCAAGATTGCACCTGAGGTTGTTTTGGTGCATTGCACAATAGGTTAACTATTTGCAAAAGGCAAGGAGATTTTGGCATACGGGGGCGTTCCAATTAGTCAATCCCGCAAGTGTACGCTGCTGTGGCCGGGAGCGCGAGTTTGGCGCGCTGCCGGAACGCCGTGCCACCCGGCGGCCAGCGTGCCCATCTTAATTGGGCGATAATGTCGGCCCGCCCGTTACGCCGCCGCGCCCCATGAATCCAGGTATTGTCTACGCCACCCTCGCGTTCTTTTGCTGGGGAATTTTCCCGCTGTATTTCCACGCGCTGGCCGAGGTGCCGGCGCTGGAAATGCTGGCGCACCGCATGTTGTGGTCGCTGCTGTTCCTGGCCCTGGTGTTGACCGCGCGGCGCCAGTGGAAGTGGCTGCCGCGAACCCTGCGCCAGCCGCGCATCCTGGGCAGCTTCGTCGCCAGCGCCGTATTGCTGTCGGCCAACTGGTTCGTCTATATCTGGTCGGTCAACCACGGCCACGTCATCGACGCCAGCCTGGGCTACTTCATCAATCCGCTGATCAATGTGCTGCTGGGCGTATTGGTGTTGAAGGAAAAACTGCGGCGCGCGCAATGGGTCGCGATCGCGGCGGCGGCGTGCGGCGTGCTGTGGCTGACGTGGTCGGCCGGCCAGGTGCCGTGGATCGCCTTGATCTTAGGCGTCAGCTTCGGCGCCTACGGGCTGCTGCGCAAAACGGCGGCGCTGGCCGCGCTCGAGGGCCTGTCGCTGGAAACGATGATCCTGTTCCCGCTGGCGCTGATCTACGTGGTCTGGCTGACCCTGCAAGGCCACAACACCTTCGTCAACAGCGAATCCGACGGCACCCGCTGGCTGCTGGCGGCGGCCGGGCCGATCACGGCCATTCCGCTGCTGCTGTTCGCGGCCGGCGCGCGCCGGATTCCGATGGCCGCGCTGGGCCTGCTGCAATACCTGTCGCCGACCATGCAGGCGCTGCTGGGCGTGTGGGTGTTCCACGAAACCTTCCCGCCGGCCCGGCTGGTCGGCTTTGTCATCATCTGGGCCGCGCTGGCGCTGTATGTGGCCGAGGGCCTGTGGGCCGGCCGCGGCCGGTCCCCTGGCGCTAAATAGTGGGCGGGCGGCGGGATTTATCGTATCCTGTCGTCCTTCCTTGCTTTTCACTGAGATTCTCAATGGCAAATTACGTCTACACCATGAACCGCGTGGGCAAAATCGTCCCGCCCAAGCGCCAGATCCTGAAAGATATTTCGCTGTCCTTCTTCCCGGGCGCGAAGATCGGCGTGCTGGGCCTGAATGGCTCCGGTAAATCGACCTTGCTGAAGATTATGGCAGGCATCGACACCGACATCCAGGGCGAAGCCGTGCCGATGCCGGGCCTGAACATCGGCTACCTGCCGCAGGAACCGCAGCTCGATCCCGAAAAAACCGTGCGCCAGGAAGTCGAATCGGGCCTGGGCGAAGTGTTCGAGGCGCAAGCCAAGCTGGAGGCCGTGTACGCCGCCTACGCCGAGGAGGACGCCGATTTCGACGCGCTGGCCACCGAGCAGGCGCGCCTGGAGGCGATCATCTCGACCTCCGACGGCGGCAACCTGAATTTGCAACTGGAAATGGCCGCCGACGCGCTGCGCCTGCCGCCATGGGACGCCAAGATCGGCGTGCTGTCCGGCGGCGAGAAGCGCCGCGTGGCGCTGTGCAAGCTGCTGCTGTCGAAGCCGGACATGCTGCTGCTCGACGAACCGACCAACCACCTGGACGCCGAGTCCGTCGAGTGGCTGGAGCAGTTCCTGCTGCGCTTCCCCGGCACCGTGGTCGGCATCACCCACGATCGCTACTTCCTCGACAACGCCGCCGAGTGGATCCTGGAACTGGACCGCGGCCATGGCATCCCATGGAAGGGCAACTATTCGTCGTGGCTGGACCAGAAGGCCAACCGCCTGAAGCAGGAAGAATCGACCGAATCGGCGCGTCAAAAAGCGCTGGCCAAGGAATTGGAATGGTCGCGCCAGAATCCGAAGGCGCGCCAGGCCAAGTCGAAGGCCCGCCTGGCCCGCTTCAACGAGCTGAGCGAATACGAATACCAGAAGCGCAACGAGACCCAGGAGATCTTCATCCCGGTGGCCGAGCGCCTGGGCAATGAAGTCATTGAATTTAAAAACGTCTCCAAGGCCTTCGGCGACCGCCTGCTGATGGACAACGTCTCGTTCACGATCCCGCCGGGCGCCATCGTCGGCATCATCGGCCCGAACGGCGCCGGCAAGTCGACCCTGTTCAAGATGGTGGCCGGGCTGGACAAGCCGGACAGCGGCGAGGTCGTCATCGGCCAGACCGCGCGCATTTCGCTGGTCGACCAGAGCCGCGACACGCTCAGCGACAGCAAGAGCGTGTTCGAGGACGTCTCCGGCGGCGCCGACATGCTCTCCGTCGGCCGCTTCGACATGCCGTCGCGCGCCTACCTGGGCCGCTTCAACTTCAAGGGTTCGGACCAGCAAAAGATCGTCGGCAACCTGTCCGGCGGCGAACGCGGCCGCCTGCACCTGGCCAAGACGCTGCTCAAGGGCGGCAACGTGTTGCTGCTCGATGAACCGTCGAACGATCTGGACGTGGAAACCCTGCGCGCGCTGGAAGACGCGCTGCTCGAGTTCGCCGGTTCCGTGCTGGTGATCTCCCACGATCGCTGGTTCCTGGACCGCATCGCCACGCACATCCTGGCGTTCGAGGGCAACTCGCAGGTGTCCTTCTTCGACGGCAACTATCAGGAATACGAAGCCGACAAGAAGAAACGCCTGGGCGAGGAAGGCGCCAAGCCGAAGCGTATTCGTTACAAGCCACTCACCGTGTAAACAAGGCTGATCTGGTTCAGGCCGGCCACGACGTCGCCCGGCGCGCCAGGTCGGCCCGCTGTGCGGCGTCAAGGTCGGCCCCGCCCCGAAACCGGAGCGTCAGTCGAACTTGACCAGGTCCTTGAAGATCAGGTGACCCCAGCTATTTCCGCGCGCGTGCACAAGTAGTCCACCTTCCGCAAGCCCACCAAGTTTGATCGGCGAGAAACCGAGGTTTTCCGCCAGCGCGGCAACCTCCGCCGCCGCGCCGTCATCGTCGCTGGTCAGGAACACGACTCGCCTGCCACCGTGTACGGCCGGATCTTGTTCAAGGACGCCAGCGACCAGATGGTTGAAACCCTTGACCAGTCGTCCATCCGTGAAGGCTTGCGCGACGACCTTGGAAGAAGGCTGTCCTCCCAGTTCCTCGGGGGACACGCCGTAGGCGTTGGTCGCATCGATGATGGTCTTTCCCTTCCAGGTCGGCAGCGCCTTCGCGACATCCCGGTGCGACTCGTAACGGACAGCCAAAAGGACGATGTCCGCCTTGACGGCTTCCGCCAGTGTCGTGGGAATGATCCCGGGTCCGATCGCGGCAGCGGCGGCCGCAAAGCTTTCCGGGTCGCGGGTGGTTGCAACGGCTACTTCGAGGCCGCTTCGAGCGAACGCCTTGGCCAGCGCCTGGCCGATGTGGCCGAAGCCAATAATTGCGTAACTCATATATTTTCCTTGGGTTGACCACGCCCCGCGGGACTCCGGGTAGCGGATGGAGTGACCGGCCGGGCGTAGCGCATTAGAGTTGCGCCAGACCGCCGTCGACGGCGACCTCGCTGGCGGTCATGAAGCTGCTGTCCGCCGACGCGAGAAAGGCTGCCACCGCCCCGATCTCGGCCGGATCGGCCATGCGCTGGAGCGGCGTCATCGCGGCGTAGACCTTCTGCCCCTCCTCGCCCAGCGCGGCCTTCGCCAGTTCGGTCGCGGTCGCCCCGGGCGAGAGCACGTTGACGCGGATGCCGGTGCCCTTCAGATCCTCGGCCCAGGTGCGCGCGAGGTTGCGCACGGCCGCCTTGCTGGCGCTGTAGGCGCTCATTGCCGGAGCGCCCGTGGTGCCGGCGCTCGATCCGGTCAGGATGATCGAACCGCCCCGGCCCATCAGCGGCAGCGCCTTCTGGACCGTGAAGATCGTACCCTTCACATTGGTGTCGAAGGTTTCGTCGATGTGTGCGGCGGTGATCTCGCCGAGCCGGCCCTGGCTGCCCGCGCCGGCGTTGGCGAAGACGATGTCGAGGGTGCCGCGCTCGGCCTTTACCGCCGCGTAGAGCCGGTCGAGGTCGGCCTCGTCCGAGACCGAGCCCTTCACCGCGCGGGCGTTGGGACCGAGTTCGGCCACGGCGGCGTCGAGCGCGTCCTGGCGGCGGCCGTAGATGAAGACGAAGGCGCCCTCCTCGATGAAGCGCTTTGCCGCGGCGCGGCCGATGCCGGTTGCGCCGCCGGTGATCACGGCGGTCTTTCCATTCAGTCTGGTCATGATGTGCATCCTTTTCCTTGCAGGGTTAAGGAAGCAGGGATTGCTTCCTTGACGCCAATATACCGAGCTGCTAACCTAAGGACAAGTATGCACTTTTAGGTAAGTACCCAACTATGACGACTCATGAAACCTGCGGTACCGGTGGCTTCTCCTGCGGGCTCGACGCCACGCTCCGCATCATCTCGGGCAAGTGGAAACCGCTGATCCTGTTTTTCCTGCGCGACGGCCCGAAGCGCTACGGCGAGCTCAAGCGCTTAACCCAGGGCGTCAGCGACAAGGTGCTGATCCAGCAATTGAAGGATTTGGAGGCCGATCACGTGCTGGCGCGGACCGACTACAAGGAAGTGCCGCCGCGCGTGGACTACTCGCTGACCCCGCTCGGTCGCAGCCTGGCCGAGGCGATCGTCCCGCTATGCACCTGGGGAACCGAGCACATGGCGGAAATGGCAAGCATCTTCGCCCGCCGCGACACCTTGCCCGGACAGGACGGGGAAGAACCGCCGGGTCGGACGATTAACAAAATCCGTTAATCGGCTTGCACACGGCGCGGCTTGCACACGGCGCACAA
>DATMSN010000179.1:0-8647 GCA_035565375.1 Duganella sp.
GCGACCTACAATATTCACAAGGGAGTGTCCTCCATCCGCGCCGAGCCGCGGGTGTTGGCGCTAAAACAGGCGATCGGCCTGTTCAATGCCGATGTGGTTTTTTTGCAAGAGGTGCAGGGCAAGCACGACCTCAAGGCCGCCAAATACGGCGCCGAACAGCTGGGCCAGAAGCATTGGCCCGCTGCGGCGCAGCATGAGTATTTTGCCGGCGAGTCGCGCCATTTGCACGCCGCCTACGGCATGAACGCGGTCTACGATCATGGACACCACGGCAACGCGCTGCTGAGCGCTTTCCCCATCGCGAACATGGCCAATCACGACGTCTCCGACCACGCCTACGAGCAGCGCGGCATCCTGCACTGCGTGCTCAACACCGAACACGGACTGGTGCACTGCTACGTGGTGCACCTGGGCCTGTTCGAGGCGGGCCGCCGCCGGCAGACGCAGGCGCTGATCTCGGCCGTGCGCGAATCGGCGCCGGACGGCGAACCGGTCATCATCGCGGGCGACTTCAACGACTGGCGCAACACCCTCAGCGGCGAGCTGCGCAACGCGCTGGGCGTGGTCGAGGCGTTCGACGAGCTTGGCGCGAACGCGTCCGTGGACGGCATCCTGCGCACGCTGCGCCGCAAAGCCAGCCTGAAGGCGACCATCAGCCCGGCCCGCACCTTCCCGTCGGCGCTGCCGTTCTTCCGGCTCGACCGCATCTATGTGCGCGGCTTCAAGGTCGAGTCGGCCGAGGTGATGCACGGCAGCCTGTGGGCCAAGCTGTCCGACCACGCGCCGATCGTGGCGTCGCTGTCGTTGGGGTGAGGACGCCATGGGCTCCGTCAAACTGCTGGCCGATAACGAAGTCACCTTGCTGCACACCGGCACCGAATACTTTCCCGCGCTGATAGGCGCCATCGACTCGGCCCGGTACGAAGTCTATTTCGAGACCTACATCTTCGCCGGCGACGAGACCGGCCAGGCGGTGATGGCGGCGCTGATCGGCGCCGCCCAACGCGGCGTGGAAGTGCGCATGATCACCGACTGGTGGGGCACCGGCCGCCGCCAGGTCAACGCCATGCACGAGAAGCTGGTGGCCGCCGGCGTCGAGCATCGCGTGTTCAACCCGTGGTTCAAGCGCGGCATCACGCGCACCCACCGCAAGGTGTGCGTGGTCGACCGCGAGATCGCGCTGGTGGGCGGCATCAACATCAACGACGACATGTACTGCGATTACAACCACGCCATCAGCCTGTCGGCGCCGCGCTGGGATTTCGCCGTGCAGGTGCGTGGCCCGCTGGTGGCGGCTATCCACCTGGAGGCGCAGACGCAGTGGCAGCGCCTGGGCAAGTTGGGCCTGATGAAGCGCATCAGCCTGTATCGCGACGCGCGCAAGGTCAACAAGATTGCCGCCGCCAACATGGTGCAAGCCGGCTTCGTGGTGCGCGACAACCTGCGCAACCGCCGGACCATACAGCGCGCCTACCTGCAGGCGCTGGGACGCGCGCGCAAGAGCGTGCTGCTGGCCAATCCGTATTTCGCGCCGGGACGCAAATTCCGCCACGCGCTGGCCGCCGCCGCCGAGCGCGGGGTCGAGGTGGTGTTGCTGATCGGCGTCGGCGAGATCTGGCTGCAGGACGCGGTGGCGCACTCGTTCTATCCCAAGCTGCTTGCGGCCGGCGTCAAAGTGGTGGAATATCACAAGACCCAGTTGCACGCGAAGGTGGCCGTCATCGACGAGGACTGGGCGACGGTGGGCTCGAGCAATGTCGACGGCTTGAGCCTGTTTTTGAATCAGGAAGCGAACGTGGTCATCAAGGATGCGGCCTTCGCGCAGAACCTGCGCGCGCACATCGAGGCGGCCATCGCCGACGGCGTCGTCATCGACTACGCCGACTTCGAGCACGTCGGGCGCTTCCGCCGCATCGGTTACGAGATCGCGTTTGTGTTCTACCGGACCGTGATGCGCTTGTTCTCCGTGGGGAAATACGCTTGAGCGATAGTGTCAGACTGGATAAATGGTTGTGGGCGGCGCGCTTTTTCAAGACCCGCTCGCTGGCAACGGACGCCGTGGACGCGGGCAAGGTCAAGGTCAACGGCGACAAGGTCAAGCCGGCCCGCACCGTGCGCATCGGCGACAAGCTGGACGTCGACAACGGCTCGGACCGTTGGGAGATCGATGTGATGAACCTGTCGGACGTGCGGCAGGCGGCGCCGATCGCGCGCAACCTGTACGAGGAAACCGACCAGAGCGTCGAGCGGCGCGCCAACGTGGCCGAGAACCGCAAGATGTTCCGCGAGCCCAGCGCCGATTTCAAGGGCCGGCCGACCAAGCGCGACCGGCGGCAGATGGGCAAGTTCGGCGGCGCCGAGTAGGTTTTGTCGTATCGTACCGCCGGCGTTTAACCCGCCACCGTAAGAGGGGTCGTACCCGGTGGGTACGACCCCGCACCTACTCGCCGTGCGGGTTAAGCGCGTGCGTCCCGTCCGTTTCATTGCTGCATCGCAGCAATAGACCCCCACCTCTAAAGGTACTGTTTGACTTTTATCCCCCGGTGGATAATAGTACGAGCGTTCGCAATTTTTTCACACGGAGTAAACGAAGTGGAGCAAAATGTTCTTTTCTCCATGTAACTACACCTTGGGATGCAAGTTATTAATACCTCAACTAAATTTATGCGCAAGGGCGAGCTGACTCGCGCGGCGATCCTGGATGTGGCGCTGGACCTGGCCAGCCGGGACGGCCTCGAAGGCCTGACCATCGGATTGCTCGCGGATAAGATGAACATGAGCAAATCCGGCGTGTTCGCGCACTTCGGATCGCGTGAAGATTTGCAGTTGGAAGTGCTGAAGCTGTATCACCACCGTTTTGAGCAGGAAGTGTTTTTCCCCAGCGTCAAGGAGCCGCGCGGTTTGCCCCGTCTGCGCTCGATGTTCGCGCGCTGGGTCAAGCGGGTCAGCGTGGAAGTGGCCTCGGGTTGCATCTACATCAGCGGCGCCGTCGAGTACGACGACCGTCCGGGTCCGATCCGCGAAGAGTTGATGGCGATGGTGGGCGCCTGGCAGGGCGCTTTGCTGCGCTGCGTGAAGCAAGCCATCGAATGCGGCGACCTGCAGGCGGACACCGATCCGCAGCAGCTGGTCTACGAGATGTACGGCCTGATCCTGGCCCTGCACCACGATGCGCGCTTCCTGCGCATCCCGGGCAGCCTGGAGCGCGCCAGCGTCGGCTTCGAACGCTTGATCGTATCCTACCGTAATGAACAAGTACCTCATTAAACAAGTCACTAAGCCAACGCATTTAAACTAAATTTAAGTAGTCATCAGGAGAAAAAACATGGGTCAATACGTCGCGCCAATCCGGGATATGCAATTCGTGCTGCACGAGCTGCTCAATGTGCAAGAAGAATTGAAGGCACTGCCGGACTACGCCGAAATCGATGCCGACATCATCAACCAGGTGCTGGAAGAAGGTGGCAAGTTCACGTCGGAAGTGCTGTTCCCGCTGAACCATTCGGGCGACCGCGAAGGTTGCAAGCACGACGCCGCGACCCACTCCGTGACCACGCCGAAAGGCTTCAAGGAAGCGTACAAGCAATACGTCGACGGCGGCTGGGCCGCGCTGGCGTGCGATCCGGAATACGGCGGCCAAGGCCTGCCGGTGCTGCTGAACAACTCGTTCTATGAAATGCTGAACTCGGCCAACCAGGCCTGGACCATGTACCCGGGCTTGTCGCACGGCGCCTACGAGTGCCTGAAGGAACACGGCACCGACGAACAAAAGAAAACCTACCTGCCGAAGCTGGTCTCGGGCGAGTGGACCGGCACCATGTGCCTGACCGAGCCGCACTGCGGCACCGACCTGGGCATGTTGCGGTCGAAGGCGCTGCCGCAGGCCGACGGTTCGTGGCTGATCACCGGCAACAAGATCTTCATCTCGGCCGGCGAGCACGACATGGCGGAAAACATCCTGCACCTGGTGCTGGCCCGCGTGCCGGACGCGCCGGAAGGCTCGAAAGGCATCTCGCTGTTCCTGGTGCCGAAGTTCCTGCCGAAGGAAGACGGCTCGGTCGGCGAACGCAACCCGATCACCTGCGGCGCCATCGAAGAAAAAATGGGCATCCACGGCAACTCGACCTGCCAGATGAACCTGGACGGCGCCAAGGGCTGGATCATCGGCCAGCCGAACAAGGGTCTCAACGCCATGTTCGTGTTCATGAACGCGGCCCGCCTGGGCGTCGGCATGCAGTCGCTGGGCCTGACCGAAGTGGCTTACCAGAACGCGCTGATCTACGCCAAGGACCGCACGCAAATGCGCTCGCTGTCGGGCGTGAAGAATCCGGAACTGCCGGCCGACCGCATCATCGTGCACCCGGACGTGCGCCGCATGCTGCTGACCGGCAAGGCCTACGCCGAGGGCGCGCGCGCCTTCACCTCGTACGTGGCGCTGCAGATCGACCGCGAACTGCACCACCCGGACGAAGAAGTGCGCAAGGAAGCGGCCGACGAGGTCGCGCTGCTGACCCCGATCGTCAAGGCCTTCATCACCGACAACGCCTGGATCGCCACCTCGGAAGCGATGCAAGTGTTCGGCGGCCACGGCTACATCTCGGAATGGGGCATGGAGCAGTACGTGCGCGACGCCCGCATCAACCTGATCTACGAAGGCACCAACACCATCCAGTCGCTCGACCTGCTGGGTCGTAAGATTCTGGGCGACAACGGCGCCAAGCTGCGCAAGTTCGGCGAGAAGATCAAGGCCTTCGTCGAAGACAACGGCACCGACGAGGCGATGAGCGAATTCGTCACCCCGCTGGGCGACCTGGGCGACAAAGTCACCAAGCTGACCATGGAAATCGGCATGAAAGCCTTCCAGAATCCGGACGAAGTGGGCGCCGCCTGCGTACCGTACCTGCGCGTTGTCGGCCATATGGTATATAGCTATTTCTTCGCGCAGATGGCGAAGATCGCCCTGGCGAAAGAGGACAGCGGCGACAATTTCTACAAGGCCAAGCTGGCGACCGCGCGCTTCTACTTCGCCCGCCTGCAGCCGGAAACCGCGATGCTGATCCGCCAGGCACGTTCGGGCTCCGCCAACCTGATGGCGCTCGACGCCGACCTGTTCTAAGAGACTAGAGGAAACGACATGACCAATTTCATCGTTAAAAAAGTAGCCGTGCTGGGCGCCGGCGTGATGGGCGCGCAAATCGCCGCCCACTGCGTCAACGCCAAAGTGCCCGTCGTCCTGTTCGACCTGCCGGCCAAGGAAGGACCGAAGAACGGTATCGTTCTGAAAGCCATCGAGAACCTGAAGAAACTGTCGCCGGCGCCGCTGGGCAACAAGGACCACGCCGCGCTGATCGAAGTGGCGAACTACGAGGACGACCTGGCCAAGCTGGCCGAGTGCGACCTGATCATCGAAGCGATCGCCGAGCGCATGGACTGGAAGCACGACCTGTACAAGAAGGTCGCTCCGCACATCGGCGCCAACGCCATCTTCGCCTCGAACACCTCGGGCCTGTCGATCACCAAGCTGTCCGAAGGTTTCGACGCCGATTTGAAATCGCGCTACTGCGGCGTGCACTTCTTCAACCCGCCGCGCTACATGCACCTGGTCGAGATCATCCCGACCGAGTTCACCAAGCCGGAAATCGCCGACCAGCTCGAAGGCTTCCTGACCACCACCCTGGGCAAGGGCGTCGTGCGCGCCAAGGACACGCCTAACTTCATCGCCAACCGCGTCGGCGTGTTCGGCATCCTGGCGATCGTGCACGAAGCCGAGAAGTTCGGCCTGACCGTGGACGTGGTCGACGACCTGACCGGCGCCAAGCTGGGCCGCGCCAAGTCGGGCACCTTCCGCACCGCCGACGTGGTCGGCCTGGACACGATGGGCCATGTGATCAAAACGATGCAGGACAACCTGCCGAACGACCCCTTCGCCGCCGTCTACAAGACGCCGGAAGTATTGGCGAAACTGGTTGAAAAAGGCGCCCTGGGCCAAAAGTCCGGCGCCGGTTTCTATAAAAAGGTCGGCAAGGACATCCAACGTCTGGACTTCGCCACCGGCGAGTACGTCGCCGGCGGCGGCAAGGCCGCCGACATCATCGCCCGCATCCTGAAGGAAAAAGATCCGGTCAAGAAAATGAAAGCGCTGCGCGAATCGACCAATCCGCAGGGCCAGTTCCTGTGGGCGATCTTCCGCGACGCCTTCCACTACATCGCCGTGCACCTCGACACCGTCGCCGACAACGCGCGCGACATCGACTTCGCCATGCGCTGGGGCTTCGGCTGGACCGCCGGCCCGTTCGAGACCTGGCAGGCTTCGGGCTGGACGCAGGTCGCCCAGTGGGTCAAGGAAGACATCGACGCCGGCCAGGCGCTGTGCTCCGCGCCGCTGCCGGCCTGGGTGTTCGAAGGCCCGGTCGCTGAAAAAGGCGGCGTGCACACGCCGGAAGGTTCGTACTCGGCCGTGTCGAAATCGTTCGTGCCACGCTCGACCCTGTCGGTTTACGACCGCCAGGTATTCCGCGCGCCGGTGTTCGGCAGCGGCGAGGTCGACGGCAAGAAAGCCGGCACCACCGTGCACGAGGACGACGACGTGCGCCTGTGGCACACCGGCGACGACGTGCTGATCATCTCGCTCAAGACCAAGATGCACGTGATCAGCCCGGGCGTCATCGCCGGCTATCGCAAGGCGCTGGCCGAAGCGGAGAAGAACTTCAAGGGCCTGGTCATCTGGAATAGCGATGCGGCCGAAGGCGGCGCGTTCTCGGCCGGCGCCGACCTGCAATCGGCTCTGCCCGCGTTCATGCAGGGCGGCGCCAAGGCGGTCGACCCGATCATCAAGGAACTGCAAGACACCTTCATGGCGATGAAATACTCGAACGTGCCGGTCGTCGCGGCGGTGGCCGGGCTGGCGCTGGGCGGCGGCTGCGAAATGGCGCTGCACGCCTCCAAGCGCGTGGCCTCGATCGAGTCGTACATCGGCCTGGTCGAAGTGGGCGTGGGCCTGATCCCGGCCGGCGGCGGCCTGAAGGAAGCGGCGCTGCGCGCCTTCAAGGAAGCCAAGGGCAACGACATCCTGCAATTCCTGAAAACCGGCTTCACCAACGCTGCCACGGCCAACGTGTCGAAGTCGGCGCTCGAAGCGCAGGCGATGGGCTACCTGAAGGAAGACGACGTCATCGTGTTCAACCCGTACGAGCTGCTGCACGTGGCCAAGGTGGAAGCGCGCGCCATGTTCGACAAGGGTTATCGTCCGCCGTTGAAGACGCCGATCCAGGTGACCGGCCGTTACGGCTGGGGCACCATCAAGGCGCAACTGGTCAACATGCGCGACGGCGGCTTCATCTCCGCGCACGACTTCAAGCTGGGCGACATGATCGCCGAGATCGTCTCGGGCGGCGACATCGACCAGGGTTCGTTCGTCAGCGAGCAGTGGATCCTCGACATGGAGCGTAAAGCCTTCCTGGAACTGCTGAACCATCCGAAGACGCAAGAACGGATCATGGGCATGATGCAAACCGGCAAGCCGGTCCGCAACTAAGCCGATCCGACACTGAACAGGAAGAACATAATGAGCAAACAAATTCAAGACGCATACATCGTCTCCGCCACCCGCACCCCGATCGGCAAGGCGCCGCGCGGCATGTTCAACAAGACCCGCCCGGACGACCTGCTGGTGCGCGTGCTGCAATCGGCGCTGGCGCAGGCTCCTGGCCTGGACCCGGCGCTGATCACCGACGCCATCATCGGCTGCTCGTTCCCGGAAGCGGAGCAGGGCTTCAACATCGCCCGCCAGGCCGTGCTGCTGGCCGGCCTGCCGAAGACCGTCGGCGGCGTCACCATCAACCGCTACTGCGCCTCGGGCATCACGGCGCTGGCCATGGCCGCCGACCGCATCCGCGTCGGTGAAGCCGACGCCATGATCGCCGGCGGCGTCGAATCGATGTCGATGGTGCCGATGATGGGCCACCACCCATCGATGAACCTGAACATGTTCACCGACGAAAACGTCGGCATGGCCTACGGCATGGGCTTGACCGCCGAGAAGGTCGCCACGCAGTGGAAAGTCTCGCGCGAGGCGCAGGACGCGTTCGCCGTCGAATCGCACCGCCGCGCCATCGCCGCGCAGCAGGCCGGTTTCTTCAAGGACGAGACCACGCCGGTCGAGATCATCACCCGCACGCCGGACCTGGGCACCGGCGAGATCAAGGTCAAGACCCGCACGGTCGACACCGACGAAGGCGCGCGCGCCGACTCGACGATGGAATCGCTGGCCAAGCTGAAGCCGGTCTTCGCCGCCAAGGGTTCGGTCACCGCCGCCAACAGCTCGCAGATGTCCGACGGCGCCGGCGCGCTGCTGGTCGTGTCGGAGAAATTCCTGCGCGAGCACAACCTGACGCCGCTGGCCAAGTTCTCGTCGTTCGCCGTCAAGGGTGTGCCGCCGGAAATCATGGGCATCGGTCCGAAGTTCGCTATTCCCGACGCCTGCAAGGCCGCCGGCATCACCCAGGACCAGCTGGACTGGATCGAGCTGAACGAAGCGTTCGCCGCGCAGGCGCTGGCCGTCATCGGCGACCTGGGCCTCGATCCGGCCAAGGTCAACCCGATGGGCGGCGCGATCGCCCTGGGCCACCCGCTGGGCGCGACCGGCGCC
>DATMSN010000180.1:0-3771 GCA_035565375.1 Duganella sp.
CGCCCGGCAACACGGCGGCGAAGGTGACGCCGTCGGCGAACTGCCCGGCCAGCGGATTGGTTGCCAGCAGCACGCCGGAGGCATCGCGCTCGGTGACGACGAACCGGCTGCTGTCGGCCGGCGTGCCGCCCAGCACCAGCCGCTGGTAGGAGAACAGCGACAGTCGCCGCGCGACCGTGTCACGGTTGGTCACCCGCACGCGCACGATCTTGAGCGGATCATGACGCGGCACGAACATCACCGTTTCTTGTTCCAGTCCATGGCTGAAATGATTGAAGCGCGTGTAACCGAAGCCGTGGGCCGCTTCATACCCCGCGCCGGCCGGCGCGGGGCCGGGCACCGGCGACCAGTATTGGCCGCCGTCCTCGTCGCGCAGATACAGCGCCTCGCCGTGGGGATCGCGTATCGGATCGTTGGACCATGGCGTGAGCCGCTGGATGCGGCTGTTGCGGCTCCAGGTGTAGCCGGCGCCGCTTTCGCTGACCAGGAAGCCGAAGCCCTCGTTCGATATGGCATTGGTCCAGGCAAGCGGCGGGCGACGCAAGCCATCGGCCGCGTTCCAGTCCATGCGAATCACGTATTCGTCGCCCGCGTCGGAAAAACCGCCGTAGCCGTTAAAGTGGTGCAGCACGGCGCGGCCGGGCACTGTCGGCGGTCCATCCGACCGTATCGCGCGCTTGGCCGACAGCATAGCCGAATGGCGGTCGGCGACGTCGAGCGCCGGCAACTCGCCGCGCGCCACCAGCAACGCGGTCAGCTCGATCAACGCCAAATCTTGAGGTTTGAACTCCTCCGGCCGGCGAACCTGGACCCCATCCGAAGAGGTCCATACGCCTTCGCGATCAAGCAGCAGCAGGTCGATCGGCCAGCCCAGCGCGGCCCAGTAGCGGCGCGCGCGCATCATTAGCGACGCGTTGGCGTCATCGGCGCCGTTGGCCCACAAGACCGCGAGCGGACCGGCAGGCAGGCCGTTCAACGACGCCACCGAGGCCATATCGGCGGCGGCGGCAACGTCAAGGCAGGTGTCGGCCGGCGCCCGCACCGACGATTCGCCGTACAGCATCGCGCCGGCCAGGCGCTGACAGTAGCTCGCCTGCTCCGTGGTCAAGTCCAGTTGCCGCTCCAGCGCCTGCTGCGCCGAACGGGCGGCATCGATCACGGTACGGTCATCCGGGTCCAACCCGGACGCCAGCGCCAACGCCTGTTCGCGGGTACCGGCCGCGCCGAGGATAAACGACAGCCGGACCTGCGCGCCCGGCGCCAGCGTCACACCGCGTCGCAAGCTGAAGGCCGGATCGAGCACATTCCCGGCGGTGCCGGACAGGTCGCCGTTCATGCCCGCCGGCGCGCGCAAATCACGGCCACGTCCGACAAAACGGGTGCGGTCCGTTTCGAATCCGGCATCGCCGCCACCGGCGGCGGCATGCACCATCCACAAACCCGCCTCGCCTTCGCCACGCGGCCGGCGCCGAGCCAGCAGCGCACCACTGGCAACGTCTCGTTCGGTCTGGACGAACAGCTTGGAGAAAGCCGGATGCGAGGCCTCCTCCGCCTGGCGGTTCAGCACTACTTCCAGATAACTGGTCACTTCAATGCGGCGTTCGCTGTCGCCGGAATTATTGAGTGTCACGCTGCGCAGTTCGACATCGCGGCGCGGATCGACGGCGATATCCATGCGCGCCTCGATGTCGTGCGCCGTGACGCCGATCCAGAAGCCGCCGCTTTCGCCGCCGGCCGATCGTGTAGCGCCGTCCCCTCCGCCAGGCTGCAGGCCAAGCGACCAGGTTTCGCCGCTGACGGCGTCGCGCAGATAGATGAAGTAGCCCTCGCAGTCCTCGACGCGATCACCGTTCCAGCGTGACAGCATCGTGTCGCCGACCCGGCTGAAGCCCGTTCCGGCGCTGGTGATCAGGGTGGTGAAGCTGCCATTGGAGAGCAGCCGCGTTTCACGTGCCGGGATGTTTTCGAAACGATTATTCATTGTGCTTTTCCAGCTGCTTGATTGAGGCAGGCGCCATTGCTGGCGACGATATCGGCGTAAAGCAGCGCGCTGTCCTTCAGTGTGCGCTGCTGCGTTTCAAAATTAACGTGGATGATGCCGAAGCGCTTGGAAAACCCCAATGACCACTCAAGATTATCCAGAAGCGACCATACCATGTAGCCCCGCAGGTCGACGCCCGCTTCCAACGCCGCGCTGATGGCATGCATATTCTTGCGCAGGCAGTCCACCCGCAGCGGATCGCGCACCCGTCCGCCCTCGGCTTGCGGCGGGTCGTAGAACGCCGAGCCGTTCTCCATCACGTACAGCGGCGTGTCTCCGTAAAGGCGCTTGAAGTTCATCAGCGTATCGGTGAGCCCTTGCGGGAAGACCTCCCATCCGGTTTCGGTGTAGGTGGCCTGGGTCTGCCGCACCGGCGCCACTCTCAGCGGCCAGTTGGAGGGTTCATCGCGCACCACGCTGCGGGTGTAGTAATTGATGCCGACGAAGTCCAACTTCTGGCCGATCAACTCGAAGTCGGCGGCCGGCCAGTCCGGCCACGCGTCGCCGAACATCTCCTTGAGTTCGGGCGGATAAGCGCCCAGGAAAATGGGATCGAGATATTGACGGTTCATGTAGGCGTCGGCGCGCCGGGTGGCGTCGAGATCGGCCTGCGACTGGCTGGCGGGATATTTAGGTTCGATATTGACTACGATGCCGATGCGATGCTTGCCCTCCTCGCGATACGCCTTGACGGCGCTGCCGTGCGCGCGCATGAGGTTATGGCTGGCCAGCGCCGCTTCGTGCACGCCACGGTGGCCCGGTGCCAGGGTGCCGTGCATATAGCCGCCATCGGTGACCACCCACGGCTCGTTGAGCGTGGCCCACGACTTGACCCGCCCGTCGAAGGCCCGGAACAGTATCCGCGCATAGTCGGTGAACCAGTCGGCGATATCGGGATTGAGCCAGCCGCCCCGATCATCCAGCGCGGCAGGCAAATCCCAGTGGTACAGCGTGAGCAAAGGCTCGATGCCATTAGCCAGCAGCTCGTCGATCAGGCGGCTGTAGAAATCGAGGCCGGCCTGATTCACCGCGCCGCGCCCCTGCGGCAGGATGCGGCTCCAGGAGACGCTGAAGCGGTAAGCCTTCAATCCCAGCTTCACCATCAGGGCGACATCCTCCTTGTAGCGGTTGTAATGGTCGCAGGCGATATCGCCGTTATCGCCGTCGCGCACATTGCCCGGCACCGCGCAGAAGCGCTGCCAGATGCTCGGCCCCGCGCCATCGGCCAGGGGCGAACCCTCGATCTGATATGCCGACGTGGCGCTGCCCCACAGGAAGTCGACGGGAAACTGGATGGATTTGCTCATGTGATGATCCTTGTGATCTTGAGATTAGAACGGTGCGCCATTAATTTTCAGTACCGCCGGCAGGCTGTCGATGTGGACTTGCCGGTTCCGCCATGCCACCGGCCGGCCGTTCAGCGTGGCCGCCCCGGGCGCCGTATCCCACGGCCACGTGAAGACGACGCCACCGGGCGGAGTGCGCGGCATCGCCTCCACGTTGAGCGAGAGCGTGCCTCCGGCAGCCGCCATGCTGTAACTGAGCGGACCATACGGCGTGCGCAGTCCCTGGAGGCCGATGCCCTCGCCACGCAGCCAGTCCAGCGGCACGCCTTCGGCCAGCAGCAGCGCGTGGTCGGCCTCCCGCTCGTAGGCGAACGAGTCGAGCGCCGCGCGGATGTAGTCGGACGATATCCAGCCGTGCGGCATATCGCCGACAAAACGCGGCTC
>DATMSN010000181.1:0-5065 GCA_035565375.1 Duganella sp.
CGCCGGAAGTGCTGGTGCTGCGCGTGCTGGCGCCCAACGGCGCCGAAATGGCCAGCTACGTCTCGCCGCTGCGCGAGCCGGTGGCGGCGATCCACGTGCGCCGCGACATCAGCTTCAGCGACGCGCGCCGCACCTATCAGCTGGGGCATATCGAGCTGGCCTTATCGCGCCAGAAGATGGACCAGGACCTGCGCCGCCGCATCGTCGATACGGTGGCCGCCAACCTGCTGCTGGCGCTGGGCATCGGGCTGTCGATTTTCCTGGTCGGGCGGCGCGCCGCGCGCCCGTTCGCCGACATCCAGGCCAGCCTGGAAAAACTGACCCACGGCGAAACCGACATCAAACTTTCCGGCATCGGCCGCGAGGACCAGGTCGGCCGCATGTCCCACGCCGTGCTGCGCTTCCGCGACACGCTCACGCGGCTGCGCGACGCCGAGCGCGAACTGCGCGACTTGAACGCCGATCTCGAAATGCGCATCAGCGAGCGCACGCGGGAGCTGACCGAGTCGATGCTGATCGCCGGCGAGAGCGAGGCCAAGCTGCAGACCATCGTCGACACGGCGCTCGACGCGGTGGTGCGCACCAATCCGGAAGGCTCCATCGTCGGCTGGAATACCCAGGCCGAGAGGGTGTTCGGCTGGAGCCGGGGCGAGGCGCTGGGGCGTGAACTGGACCAGACCATCATCCCGCCGCGCTTCCGCTACGACCATCACCGCGGCATGCGGCGCCATTTGGCGGGCGGCGGCGGTGGCGTGCTCGATACCCGCATCGAAGTGTTCGCGATGCGCCGCAACGGCGAGGAGTTTCCGATCGAGCTGTCGATCACCAAGGTGACCACGGACGCGGAGGGCGGCTACGAGTTCTGCGCCTTCATCCGCGACATCAGCGCGCGCCGCGAGCGCGAGCAAAAGCTGGTCACCGCCAACGCGATGGCGGAAGCGGCCAACATCGCCAAGTCCGAATTCCTGGCCAATATGAGCCACGAGATCCGCACGCCGATGAGCGCCGTGCTGGGGATGGCGTATCTGGCGCTGCGCACCGAGATGACGCCCAAGCAGCACGATTACATCAACAAGATCCACATGGCCGCGCTGTCGCTGCTGGGGATCATCAACGACATCCTCGACTTCTCCAAGATCGAGGCCGGGCGGCTGGAGTTGGAGTCGATTCCGTTTTTGCTGGACGACGTGCTGGCCCATGTCTCGAGCGTGACGGCGCAGCGCGCCGCCGACAAGCAGCTCGACTACGTGATCGACGTCGCGCCCGGCGTGCCGCGCTATCTGGTTGGCGATCCGCTGCGGCTGGGCCAGGTGCTGATCAATCTGGTCAACAACGCGGTCAAGTTCACGCCGGCCGGGTCGCTGGCGCTGCGCTGCGCCGTGATCGGCGCCGCCGGCGACAAGGCGAGGTTGCGCTTTTCCGTGCGCGACACCGGCATCGGCATGACCCCGCAGCAGAGGGGCAAGTTGTTCCGCGCCTTCATCCAGGCCGACGGCTCGACCACCCGGCAGTACGGCGGGACCGGCCTGGGATTGTCGATCTCGCAGCAGCTGGTGCGGCTGATGGGGGGCAATATCGAGGTCGAGAGCCAGGTCGATCGCGGCTCCACCTTCCACTTCGAGGTGGAACTGGCGGTGTCCGACGCGGCGGCGCTGGCGGTGCGGGCGGCGGTCTACGAAGGCCCGGTGGCCGAGTTGATGCTGGACGCGTCGCCGCGCCGCACCGCGCGCGTGCTGCTGGCCGAGGACAGCGCCGACAACCAGGACGTCACCAGGGAACTGCTGGCGTTGCAGGGGCTGGACGTGGAAGTGGTCGGCAACGGCAGGCTGGCGGTGGAGCGGCTGCTGGCGGCCGGGCCGCACGCCTACGATCTGGTGCTGATGGATCTGGGCATGCCGCTGCTGGACGGCTATGAGGCGACGCAGCTGCTGCGCGGGGATGGCCGCTTCGATGAGCTGCCGGTGATCGCCGTGACATCGCACGCGCTGGCCGACGTGCGCGCCCGCTGCCTGGCCAACGGCATGCAGGACTACGTCACCAAGCCTATCGACCCGCAGCGGCTTTACAGGGTGTTGTCGCGGTGGCTGGGGATGTCGATGAAGGTGGTTCCGCCGTTGCCGCCGCGCGCGGAGCCGCGCGCCGTCAGCGTGGAGGAGGCGCGCCGGGCGATCGGCGAACTGCGTGGCCTGCTGGCCGAGTTCAGCGGCGAGAGCCTGGATTACTTCGAGAGCGTGCGCGCGAGCCTGGCGACGATATTGTCGCCGCAGACCATGGGGCGGCTCAGGCACCATATGGAGCAGTATGAGTTCGAGGCGGCGGGCAAGTTGCTGGCCGCCGTGGCGGATGAAGACGAGGAATGAGGAGGTGGCATGAACACGAAAGCCGATGACAGGCCAACGGTGTTGATCGTTGACGATACGCCGGACAACCTGACTTTGATTGCCGGTCTGCTGAAAGACCGGTACAACACCAAGGTCGCGACCAGCGGCGCGACGGCGCTGCAGATCGTCGGCTCGGCCAAGGTGGATCTGATCCTGCTCGATATCATGATGCCGGACATGGACGGCTTCGAGACCTGCCGCCGTTTGAAGGCCGATCCCGCTAGCAGCGCCATTCCCGTCCTGTTTCTGACCGCGAAGGGTCAAGCCGAGGACGAGGTGATGGGCCACAAGGCGGGCGGAGTGGATTTCCTGCGAAAACCGGTTAGTCCGCAGTTGCTGTTCGCCCGGGTCGCGGCACATTTGCGATAGCGCAAGCAAAATTTGCGTAAATGATATATATTGTTTATATTGTTGATTAAATGGAGTGAATATGAACAAGCCCGTAAACGGTCTGGCCAACGGAAAAACGCCAGCAACCAAAGCCGCCGCCAAGCCGGCCGCCGTAAAAATCGCCGCCAAGCCGGCCGTTAAAGCCGCCGCAAAACCGGCCGCCGTCAAGCCCGCCGCCGCCAAGCCAGCCGCGGTGAAACCGGCGGCCAAGGCCGTCGCCAAACCAGCGGCCAAACCAGCGGCGAAACCGGCGCCAAAAGCCGCCGCCAAGCCGGCGCCTAAAGCCGCCGTCAAGGCCGTAGCCGTCAAAGCCGCTCCTAAAACCGCCGCCACCAAGGCCGCGCCGAAAGCTGCTCCAAAAGTTGCTCCAAAGTCGACGGATGCGGCTTCCAAAACAGCAGCCGCCAAGCCAGCCGCGGCGGATGCCGCCAAGGACAAAGTGCGCAAGGAAAAGCTGGTGCGCGACAGCTTCACCATGCCTGAACAAGAATACGCGGTGCTAAGCCAGGTCAAGAAAGCCTGCCTGAAAGCCGGTTTCGAGATCAAAAAGAGCGAATTATTGCGTATCGGCGTGGCCCTGATCAGCCAGATCGACATGGCGACCTTGCAAAAAGTGCTCGGCAGCCTGCCGCAGCTGAAAACCGGTCGTCCGAAGAAAGACTGATTTAAAAACAACACTTGTGCGCATGTCACGGAACTGACATTAAGTTGTCATTTTCTTGAAGTATTCGGCCGGTACGCTTGCTTCGTCTTCCACAGAAAGGATGAAGCATGCAAACCTCGATCATACAAGCGGACGTCCGAGCGACCTCCGGCAAGCTGGTGCTCAGTATGGCAAGCACGCCCGAAGAACTGCGTGAAGTGCAGCGCCTGCGCTACAAGGTTTTCATCGAAACGATGGGTCTGAGCTCGCTGGTGCGCGCCGATGGCCTCGACAGCGACGAATTCGATGAGCATTGCGATCACCTGATCGTGCGCGACGCCAACACGCTCAAGGTGGTGGGCACCTACCGCCTGCTGAGCGCATCGCGCGCCCGCAAGATCGGCCGCGTCTACTCGGAAGGCGAGTTCGATCTGGGCCGCCTGAACAACCTGCGCGGCCGCATGGTCGAAGCGGGGCGCGCCTGCATCCATCCCGACTATCGTGGCGGCAGCGTCATCATGCTGCTGTGGTCCGGCCTGGCCGAATACATGCGCCGCGAGAACTGCGACTACCTGGCCGGCTGCGCCAGCATCAGCCTGGCCGATGGCGGCCACAATGCCGTCGCCGTGTTCCAGTCGCTGATCGGCCAGCACATGGCCCCTTCCGAATACCGCGTCACCCCGCATTTGCCGTTCCCGTTCTCGAAGCTGGAAGCGGCGCAAAAGCCGCAGATCCCGCCGCTGCTCAAGGGCTACCTGCGTTCGGGCGCGTGGATTTGCGGCGAACCGGCATGGGACCCTGATTTCGAAAGCGCCGACCTGTTCCTGCTGCTGCCCCTGGCCAATCTGGATGGGCGCTACGCGCGGCACTATGGCATGGCGAACGAGCAGTTGGCGGCGTGACGTGGGGCTGATTGTTTTCTAACACCCTTCTAACACTCTTCTAAAACCCTTCTAAAACTCTTCTAAAACACGTAGGGCGGATTAGCGGAGCGTAATCGGCCATCGATGCGCCGCCGACGGCTCATAAATGGCCGATTACGGCGTTCCGCCTCTTAAAGCCTACCGGAAGGTAGGCTGCCCCTTCGATGGGCCCCCGGGGCGGTTAGCGGGCCTCGCCCGCTAATCCGCCCTACGTGGATCCATGGTTTGCCCCGCCCGTGTAAAATAAGCCGCTGTGCTTATTACGGGGCTGCGATGAAGTTGGACAGTGAACTAGAACGGGCGGGATTCCAGCAGCGCTCCGCGGTGCGCCATCGCGGCACGGCGCCGCGGGACGCCTCCAACACCACCGACCGCGTCGCCGAGGAATCGCCGGTGGCGCTGGTGATCAATGGCATATCGCATGCCGTCATGATGGTCACGCCGCGCGAGCTTCAGCCTTTCGCCATGGGCTTCGTGCTGACCGAAGGCCTGGTGGCCAAGGCCTCCGACGTCTACGACATCGAAGCGCGCGAACACGCGCGCAGCTTCGAGGTTGAAATCACCATTGCCCAGGAAAATTTTGTGCAGCTCAAACAGCAGCGCCGTTCGATGGCCGGCCGCAGCGGTTGCGGCGTGTGCGGTATCGAGAGCCTGGAACTGCTGGACCTGAAGCCGAGCCGCATCACGGCGCCGGCGCTGCACGACGGGGCGACGCTGCCGCCGGCGAT
>DATMSN010000182.1:0-2290 GCA_035565375.1 Duganella sp.
CCGCGCCCGCTGAGCATCCTGCTGGTCGAGGACAACCTCGACGCCGCCGCCACGCTGGCCTTGTTGCTGCAACTGGGCGGCCACGCGGTCGACCAGTGCCACGACGGCGCCGACGGCGTCAAGCTGGCGCTGGCCGGTCGCTACGACCTGGTCATCTGCGACATCGGCTTGCCGGGCCTGGACGGGTTCACCGTCGTCGAGCGCATCCGCGCCGGCACGGCCGGCAAGATGCCGTTTTTCATCGCCACGTCCGGCTATAACCAGCCGGCCGACCGCGCCCGCGCCATCCGCAGCGGCTTCGACCACTACCTGGTCAAGCCGGTGGCGATCGATATGTTACTCGCGTTGATAGAGTTGCATGTACACTGACGGCCTCCAGCGGCGCGCACGCGGCAACCCCACTCATCGCTTCACGGTATTCACACTTAATTATGGCGACTAACGACGAGCGGCACCGGATGATCGAGAGCAACGTGATGCGCAGCCCCGACACGCTCCGGGCCGACACCATCGTGTTGTGGGAGCGGCTGGCCGTCGAGCTCAGCGCCATCATCGGACAAAGCGGGTTCGACACGCTGTACGCGCGCAGCATCCATGTGGTGCGCGCGCGCCATCCGTGGCTGGAGGAGGGCGCCGACCCCCGTTTCGAGAAACTCAAGAACAGCCTGCAGGGCCGCGAGCCGGCCGCGGCGGGCGCCGCCAGCGTCGCCCTGCTCACCACTTTCACCGACACGCTGAGCCAATTGATCGGCGCGTCGTTGACCACTGCCATACTTCGATCGGCCTGGGGCCAGGATACCGCGGACACTGCCGCTAAGGGAACTCAACAATGAGCAATAAAGTCGACATTCAGCGCCTGGCGACGGGTGTGCCGGGGTTGGACGAACTGCTGGGAGGCGGCATTCCGGAGTTTTCCTTCAACCTGCTGGCCGGCACGCCGGGCAGCGGCAAGACCACGATGGCGCACCAGATCATGTTTTCGCTGGCCAACCCGGAGCGGCGCGCGCTGTTCTTCACCGTGCTGGGCGAGCCGCCGCTCAAGATGCTGCGCTACCAGCAGCAGTTTCCGTTCTTCGACATCGGCAAGGTCAACCAGTCGATCAAGTTCGTCAACCTGGCCGCCGACCTGCTCGACGGCGACTTCGACCGGGTGCTGGCGCGCATCGCCGACGAGGTGCGCAATTTCTCGCCGAGCCTGGTCTTCGTCGATTCGTTCCGCTCGGTGGTGCAGTCGGCCCAGGGCATGGACCGCGGCGCCGCCGGCCTGCAGCACTTCGTGCAGCAGCTGGGCATGCAGATGACCAGCTGGCTGGCCACCACCTTCCTGATCGGCGAATACCTGGCGCCGGAGGCCGAGTCCAGCCCGGTGTTTACGGTGGCCGACGGCATCATCTGGATGTCGCAGCTGGTGCACCGCGACGCGCTGGTGCGCAAGATCCAGGTGGTCAAGATGCGCGGCCAGGCGCAGAGCCTGGGCGTGCACACGTTCCGCATCAGCGACACCGGCGTCGACATCTTCCCGCGCGCGATGCTCGCCGCCGCCACGCTGGAGGTGAGCATCGACGGCCACCAGCGCCTGTCGCTGGGGGTGCCCGAACTGGACGCGATGATGGGCGGCGGCGTGCCGGCCGGCTATTCGCTGCTGCTGGTGGGGCCGTCCGGCTCGGGCAAGTCGGTGCTGGCCACGCAGTTCCTGGCCGAGGGCGTGCGCAACGGCGAGGCCGGGGTCATCGCCGCCTTCGAGAAGAGCCCGAACCAGCTGCTCAGCCACCAGCTCAACGCGCTGATCGCCAGCGGCCGGGTCGGCGTCATCAACACCCGCACGCTGGACTTGTCGATCGACGAGATCCTGCACGACCTGGTGGGCATGATCAAGCGCATGGGGGCCAGGCGGGTGGTGATCGACTCGCTGTCGGGCTTCGAGCTGGCGCTGGCGTCGTCGTTCCGCGACGACTTCCGCGAATCGCTGTACCGCATGGTGGCGGTGCTGACGGCGATGGGGGTCACCGTGCTGATGACGGCCGAGCTGGAGGACCGCTACGAGGTGCTGCGCTTTAGCTCCTATGGCAACGCCTTCCTGGCCGATTCCATCATCATGCAGCGCTATGTCGAGCTCGAAGGACGGTTCGAGCGCGTGATCTCGGTGGTCAAGGTGCGCGCCAGCGACCACAGCAAGGATATCCGCTTTTTCGAGATCACCGCCGACGGCATCGTCATCGGCGCACCGCTGACGTCATACGCCGGCATCCTGACCGGGCGTCCGACGTCGGCGGGGCCGGCGCAGCCGTAG
>DATMSN010000183.1:0-5380 GCA_035565375.1 Duganella sp.
GACGCAGGCCTTGCGCTCCTGTTCCGCCATGGCGGTCAATTGTTCCGGGGCGTCGAGCTCGTAGCTGGCGCCGGCGTGCGTCATCACGCCGCCGAGCAGCATGCCGCCCTCGTGCAGCAGGCGGCCGACGTCGAGCAGCACGTCGCGGTCGGGCCTGATACCGGAGCGGTGGCCGTCGCTGTCGATCTCGATCCACACCTCGAAGCGCATATCGTTTTCCGCGCCGAAGCGCACGATGATCTCGGCCGAGGCCAGGCTGTCGGTGATGATTTTCAGATCGCAGCCGCGCCGGCGCAAGGCCATCGCTTGCGGCAGCTTGCTGCCCACCATGCCGACGGCGTACAGGATATCGGTGATGCCGGCCTCGAAAAAACGCTCCGCCTCCAGCAGCGTGGACACCGTGATGCCGCGCGCGCCGGCGGCCAGTTGCATGGCCGTCACCGGCACGCTTTTGCTGGTTTTGATATGCGGACGGAAGTGGACGTGCATCGTGTCCATCTTGCTTTGCATGCGCGCGATATTGCGTCTCATGAGCGGGACATCGATGACCGCCGCAGGCGTGTTGAGACCGGTAAGCGCCGACATATTTTCTCCTGGGTGAATGAAACGATGTGCTTAATGTAAGGCCTCGGCGTCAATTTGTGTTTAAATAGAAGATAATAAAAGCTTAAGCGAAATTGAATGATCAAGATCGAAGACCTACGCTTGATGGCGACGCTGGCGCGCAGCGAGTCGCTCAGCGAAGCGGCCAGGGCGCTTAACGTCACGCCGTCCGCGCTGTCGATGCGCCTGCGGGCGCTGGAGCGGGA
This sequence comes from Duganella sp., assembly GCA_035565375.1. Taxonomy (GTDB): domain Bacteria; phylum Pseudomonadota; class Gammaproteobacteria; order Burkholderiales; family Burkholderiaceae_D; genus Rugamonas. The sequence goes on from DATMSN010000183.1 coordinate 810, forward strand.
ACTGGGCTTGTCGCTGGCGATGCGCACCGCCCGCATGCTGACCCTGAGCGCCGATGGCGAACTGCTGGCGCAGGAGGCAGGCGTGTTGTTGGCGCGTCTGGAGCAATTGCCGGACCTGTTCGAGCGCGGCGCGCAGAGCATGAAGGGCAAGCTGCGGGTTTCGGCGCCGTTCGGCTACGGGCGCCTGCGCATCGCGCCGTTGATCGTGCGGCTAGCCAGGCTGCACCCCGAGCTCACCGTTCAACTGGATTTGCGCGAGACGCCGTGGCCGGAGCGCGCGGAGGCCGACATCGTGTTCCATATCGGCAGCGTGCGCGATTCGTCGTGGGTGGCGCGCACCATCGCCGACAACCAGCGCTGGGTGTGCGCCAGTCCCGCCTATCTGCAGCAGAACGGCGAGCCGCGCACGCCGCGCGACTTGCTCCATCATGCGTGCATTTGCATTCGGGAAAACAACGAGGACGTCACGCTGTGGCATTTCAGGACGGACAAGGGCGGCGCCGAGGCACGCTGGGGCGCGCGCGAGTCGATCCGCATCCATCCGGCGATGCAAAGCAACGACGGCGGCACCGCGCGTTACTGGGCCGAGCAGGGTCTGGGCCTGGTGCTGCGCTCGCAATGGGATGTGGAGGAGGTCGTGCGCCAGGGCAGGCTGGTGCGGGTGCTGCAGCCATGGCAGTTCGATGCGGCGCCCATACTGATTCTGGTGCCGTCGAGTAAAAATTTGCCGTCCAGGGTGAGGACGGCGTTTGATTTTTTTGTCGAAGCGTTGCGCGCCGAATGATGCGCCGGTGTTGGTTTCAACCTGCCACGGATCCGAACCTGCCATGGATCCCATCTGCCATGGATACGAACCTGCCATGAATACACGGGCGGATTAGGCGGAACGCCGTAATCGGCCATCTACGCGCCGCCGACGGCGCATAGATGGCCGATTACGCTGCGCTAATCCGCCCTACGTGATTCAGATATATCGTGATTCACATATATCGGATTCAGATACATCGGATTCAGATACATCGCGATCCAGCTATTGCTTTAATGCGGCAACGACGGCATCGGCAATTCCACTTCTTCCTTACGAGCGGCGATGGCTTCGCCCAGCGCTGCCAGGTCCAGCTTGGCTTTGCGCGCCTTCGGGAACATTTCCTTTTCCTCTTCCTCGACGTGGTGCTCGATCTGCTCCGACAGCACCTTGACCTTGGCGTCATACAGGTCGTCGCCTGGCTCCATCTCCAGAATCTGCGCGATCAGGTCTTTCGCCGAAGCATGTTCGACCGTCGCCTCATCGACCAGGTCCTCGGCGTCGCCGCTGGCCTCGCGCACGGCCGGGTAGAAGATTTCCTCCTCGGCGGTCGCGTGCTTGGTCAGTTCCAGGCAAATTTGCGTGGCCAGTTTCTTCTTGCTGGCGGTCGAACGATCGCTCAGGTTCTCATATTTTTCAAACAGTTCCTTGACGTTCCTGTGATCCTGCGTGAGCAGTTCGATGGCGTCGATGGAACCGGCGTCTTGCGGCGCGCGCGGCGCCTTGCCCTTGGCGGTGGTGGTGGTGGTCATGTCGGTTGCCTCGTATCGGTAAGTGGGGGGAATTATTTCGACTTCGATCCGGAAGAAGACTTGCCGGACGAGCCTGCGCCGGCCGATGCCTTGCTGCCGGACGTGGCGGACTGGCTGTTGCCTTTGCCGCTGCCGCCGTTGCCGGAGCTCTTGGCGGTGCCGGTTTCTTCCAGTTTGCTGTTGCCGCCGTTTTTGCCGCCTTGTGTTGGTTTGCTCATCATAGTCTCCTGAATGTCGATCAAATGTTGGTAACCTGAAGTTAGCAAGGGAAAAGCTTTGCTGTGGAAATATAGTAGACGCGCGCTCTGCCATCGCCTGTAGGAGCGCTCCTTGTGTCCGTGTAGGCCGGATTGCCCATCAGGTCGCCGAATGCGAAGGCTGCAATCTTGGTCCGAAGGCCGGTCCGAAAATGTCTCCTGATAGCCATAAGGGCGGATTCGCGCGCAGCGCGTAATCGGCCATCTATGCGCCGCCGACAGCGCAAGCCTCCACAAACACCTCATTGCTCAGGTTGATGATCAAAGCACCCGGCGGACATACGCGGGACATCTAAAATGCTAATATTTCAGTGCGAGTTTGGCCGCCGCCCAACTCATCGCCCTCACTGAAAGCGTATATGACCAGTCGACGTTTCCCGGCCACGGCCCTGCCGGCGTTCTTGATCACCTGCTGCATCGCGCTGCCGTTCCCGGCCGTGGCCGAACGCCTGACCTACAACTTCAACTCCGACTGGCGCCTGGCCGTCGCCGATCCGGCCGACGCCGCCCAGACGGGCTTCGACGACCAGGCCTGGAAGCGCGTGACCCTGCCGCGCGCATGGAACGAGGACGACGCCTTCGCCAAGGACATCGTCGACCAGTCGACCGGCGTGGCCTGGTACCGCAAACGCTTCACGTTGCCGGCGGCCGCGCGCGGGCGCAAGGTGTTCCTGGAGTTCGAAGGCGCGCGCCAGGCGGCCGAGGTGTACGTCAACGGCAAGCGCATGGGTTTGCACGAGAACGGCATCAACGCCTTCGGTTTCGACATCGGCGCCGCGCTGGTCGACGGCGAGAACACGGTGGCCGTGCGCACCGATAACAGCTGGGACTACCGCGAGAAGGCGACCGGCCAGCGCTATCAATGGTCGGACAAGAATTTCAACGCCAACTACGGCGGCTTGTCGAAGAACGTGCGCCTGCACGTGACGGACAAGCTGTATCAGACCTTGCCGCTGTACTCGACGCTGGGCACCACCGGCGTCTACGTCTACGCTCGGGACTTCGACATCCCCGGCCGCCGTGCCACGGTGACCGCCGAGTCGCAGGTGCGCAACGACTACGACCGGCCGCGCACCTTCACCTACGAGGTGCAAATCGTCGACCGCGACGGCAAGCGGGTGGCCGGCTTCGCCTCGCCCGCGCAAACGGTGGCGCCGGGCGCGATGGCGGTCGTCAAGGCCAGCGCGCCCGTGAAGAACCTGCATTTCTGGAGCTGGGGCTACGGCTATCTGTACGACGTCGCCACCATCCTCAAGGTCGACGGCAAGCCGGTCGACCGGGTGGTCACGCGCACCGGGTTCCGCAAGACCGGCTTCGCCGACGGCATGGTCAGGCTGAACGACCGCGTGCTGCAGATGAAGGGCTACGCGCAGCGCACGTCCAACGAGTGGCCGGCGATCGGCCTGTCGGTGCCGGCCTGGTTGAGCGACTACAGCAACGGCCTGGCGCTGGCCGGCAACGCCAACCTGATACGCTGGATGCATATCACGCCGTGGAAGCAGGACGTCGAATCGCTCGATCGCCTTGGCCTGATGCAGGCGCTGCCGGCCGGCGATTCGGAGGCCGACGTCACCGGCCGGCGCTGGGAGCAGCGCATCGAGGCCATGCGCGACGCCATCGTCTACAACCGCAACAGCCCGAGCGTGATCTTCTACGAAAGTGGCAACCGTGGCGTCAGCGAGCCGCACATGCTGGAGATGAAGGCGCTGCGCGACCGGTTCGACCCGCACGGCGGACGCGCCTCCGGCAGCCGCGAGATGCTCAGCGCGCGCCTGCAGCAGGTGGCCGAATACGGCGGCGAGATGCTGTACGTGAACAAGAGCGCCCGCATCCCGATGTGGGCGATGGAGTATTCGCGCGACGAGGGGGCGCGCAAGTTCTGGGACGAGCTGACGCCGCCGTTCCACAAGGACGGCGACGGCCCGCCGCACAAGGGGCAGGACGCCAGCGTCTACAACCGCAACCAGGACACGCACGCGATCGAGAACGTCAAGCGCTGGTACGACTACTGGCGCGAGCGGCCCGGCACCGGCACGCGGGTGTCGTCCGGCGGCGTGAACATCGTTTTCTCGGACAGTAACACCCACCATCGCGGCGCCGAGAATTACCGCCGCAGCGGCGAGGTCGATGCGATGCGCATCCCCAAGGACGGCTTCTACGCGCACCAGGTGATGTGGGACGGCTGGGTCGATGTCGAGCAGCCGCGCGCCCACATCGTCGGCCATTGGAACTACCAGCCCGGGACCACCAAGGCGGTGACGGTGATCTCCAGCGCCGAGAAGGTGGAGCTGCGGTTGAACGGCAAGCCGCTGGGGCGGGGCCGGCAGAGCGAGCGCTTTCTGTTCACGTTCGACGACGTGGCGTGGCAGCCCGGCGAGCTGAAAGCGGTCGGCTTCGACGCCGCCGGCAAAGAGGTGTGCGAGGCGGTGCTGGCGACGGCGGGGGGCCCGGCCGCGCTCAAGCTCACGCCGATCGTGTCTCCATCGGGCCTGCGGGCCGACGGCGCCGACCTGGCGCTGGTGCAGGTGGAGGTGGTCGACGCGCAGGGCCGGCGCAATCCGGTCGCGCTGGATACGGTCACCTTCGACGTCGAAGGTCCGGCCGAATGGCGCGGCGGCATCGCGCAGGGTTCGGACAACCACGTGCTGGCCAAGACGCTGCCGGTCGAGGGTGGCGTCAACCGGGTGCTGTTGCGCAGCGCCACGCGGGCCGGCAAGATCGTCGTGCGCGCCCACGCCCCCGGCCTGGCTGATCGGC
>DATMSN010000184.1:0-4275 GCA_035565375.1 Duganella sp.
GGCCGCCGAGCTGGACGCGCTGGGCAAGGCGCTGGGCGCCCCGGCCCGCCCGTTGCTGGCCATCGTCGCCGGCTCCAAGGTGTCGTCCAAGCTGTCGATCCTGAAGGCGCTGGCCGACAAGGTCGACAATCTCATCGTCGGCGGCGGCATCGCCAACACCTTCATGAAGGCCGTCGGCCTGAACATCGGCAAGTCGCTGGTGGAAAATGAGCTGGTGGAAGAAGCCAAGGCCATCATCGATATCATGTCCAAGCGCGGCGCCCAGGTGCCGATCCCGGTCGATGTCGTCTGCGCCAAGGAATTCTCGCCAACGGCGGCGGCCACCGTCAAGGACGTCGCCGACGTCGCCGACGACGACATGATCCTCGATATCGGTCCGAAGACCGCCGCCACGCTGGCCGCGCAGATCGCCGCCGCCGGCACCATCGTCTGGAACGGCCCGGTCGGCGTGTTCGAGTTCGACCAGTTCGGCGAAGGCACCAAGACGCTGGCGCTGGCCATCGCCAACTCCAAGGCGTTCTCGATCGCCGGCGGCGGCGATACGCTGGCGGCGATCGCCAAGTACGGTATCACCGAGCAGATCGGTTACATCTCGACCGGCGGCGGCGCCTTCCTGGAATTCCTGGAAGGTAAGACCTTGCCGGCGGTGGAGATCCTGACCCAGCGTGCTGCGGCGCAATAAAATAGTGATAAAAGCACGGTCGTGCGGTGTAGCAAATTGCCAGTAAAATCCTAGTAATAGCTGAAAACAGCCCGGTTCTTGAAAGTTTGCTACAAAGATTTGTAGTTTGGTTACATTTGTAGCCGATTTGAACTAATGAACCGGGCGACACCAAGCTCAACACAGGCTTACAGTGCAGCTTTCCTGGCCTCCGCCGCCATTGCGGGGGCTGTCCGCATGACCCAACGCTAAGGAATCCTATGTCCCGTAGTACCAAAATTGTCGCAACGATCGGCCCGGCTTCTACAGACTTCAACGTTCTGGTGAAAATGATACGCGCCGGGGTGGATGTGGTGCGGTTGAACTTCTCGCACGGCAAGGCGCAGGACCATATCGACCGCGCCAGGCTGGTGCGCGAGGCCGCCGCCGAGTGCGGTCGCGAAGTGGCGATCATGGCGGACATGCAAGGTCCTAAGATCCGCGTCGGCAAATTTGAAAATGGTAAGATCGATCTGGTCAACGGCGACAAGTTCATCCTGGACGCCAAGTGGGGCGAGAACGGCGAACTGGGCAACCAGGAACGCGTCGGCCTGGATTACAAGGCGCTGCCGCAGGATTTGCGCGCCGACGACAAGCTGCTGCTGAACGACGGCTTGATCGTGCTGGTGGTCGACAAGATCGTCGGCCATGAGATTTATACCACCGTGAAAATCGGCGGCGAGCTGTCCAATAACAAGGGCATCAACCGCCAGGGTGGCGGCCTGACCGCGCCGGCGCTGACCGCCAAGGACATGGAAGATATCAAGACGGCGATGAGTTTCCAGTGCGATTATCTGGCGATCTCGTTCCCGAAAAGCGCAACCGACATGGAAATGGCGCGCACCCTGGCGAACATCGCCGGCGAGCCGTTCAACCATAAGCCGATGATGATCGCCAAGATCGAGCGCGCCGAAGCGATCCCCGTGCTGCAGGAGATCCTCGACGCCTCCGACGGCATCATGGTCGCCCGTGGCGACCTGGCGGTGGAAGTGGGCAACGCGGCGGTGCCGGCGTTGCAAAAGCGCATGATCAAGATGGCGCGCGAGTCGAACAAGCTGGCGATCACCGCGACCCAGATGATGGAGTCGATGATCTTCAACGCCGTGCCGACCCGCGCCGAAGTGTCCGACGTGGCCAACGCCGTGCTGGACGGTACCGACGCGGTGATGACCTCGGCGGAAACGGCCTCGGGCCGCTACCCGATCGAGACCGTGGAGATGATGGCCGCCATTTGCGTGGAAGCCGAGCAGTCCGAGTACAACAAGCTCGACGCCGACTTCCTGAATGTGACCTTCACCCGCATCGACCAGTCGATCGCCTACGGCGCGCTGTTCACCGCGCACCACCTGGCGGTCAAGGCGATCGTCGCGCTGACCGAGTCCGGTTCGACCGCGCTGTGGATGAGCCGTCACAACATCGACACGCCGATCTACGCGTTGACGCCGAGCGTGACGACGCAGCGCAAGGCGGCGCTGTACCGCAACGTGAAGGCATACAATTTGGCGCAGGCCGGCGATAGCGCCGCCGTGCTGAAGCAGGCGGAAGACTTGTTGGTGCAGAACGGCATCGTCAAGAAGGGCGATATGATCGTCGTGACGTGGGGCGGCCAGATGGGCCAGGCCGGCGGCACCAACGCGCTCAAGATCGTCAAAGTAGGTATTAAGTAAGTCCGACAGCGCGCCCCCGCGGAACGGGGGCGCAACGCTCCGGCAACCAAGTTTTTTTATTGTTTGGAGTACACATCATGTCCCTCGTATCCATGCGTCAACTGCTGGACCACGCCGCCGAAAACGGCTATGGCATCCCTGCTTTCAACGTCAACAATCTGGAACAAGTGCAAGCCATCATGGCCGCCGCCGACGCGCTCGACAGCCCGGTCATCATGCAAGCCTCGGCCGGCGCCCGCAAGTATGCCGGCGAAGCGTTCCTGCGTCATCTGATCGACGCCGCGATTGAAGCCTACCCACACATTCCGGTCGTCATGCACCAGGATCACGGCCAGTCGCCGGCGGTCTGCATGGCCGCGATCCGCTCCGGCTTCTCGTCGGTGATGATGGACGGCTCGCTGGAAGCGGACGGCAAGTCGGTCGCATCGTACGAGTACAACGTCGAAGTGTCGCGCGAAGTGGTCAAGTTCTCGCACGCCATCGGCGTCACCGTTGAAGCCGAGCTGGGCGTTCTGGGTTCGCTGGAAACGATGAAGGGCGACAAGGAAGACGGCCACGGCGCCGACGGCACGATGACCCGCGAGCAGCTGCTGACCGACGTCAACCAGGCCGCCGACTTCGTCAAGCAAACCCAATGCGACGCGCTGGCCATCGCCATCGGCACCTCGCACGGCGCCTACAAGTTCACCCGCAAGCCGACCGGCGACATCCTGGCGATCGACCGCATCAAGGAAATCCACGCGCGCATCCCGAACACCCACCTGGTGATGCACGGTTCGTCGTCGGTGCCGCAGGAACTGCTGGCCATCATCCGCGAATTCGGCGGCGACATGAAGGAAACCTACGGCGTGCCGGTTGAAGAGATCCAGGAAGGCATCCGCCACGGCGTTCGCAAGATCAACATCGATACCGACATCCGCCTGGCGATGACCGCCGCGATCCGTCAGTTCATGTTCCAGAACCCGTCGAAATTCGACCCGCGCGACTACCTGAAGCCTGCCCGTCTGGCCGCCGAACAGATCGTTCGCGCCCGTTTCGAGCAGTTCGGCTGCGCCGGCCAGGCGTCGAAAATCAAGCAAGTTACGCTGGAAAAAATGGCCGAGCGTTACAAGGCCGGCGAGCTGCAACAGATTGTGAAGTAAAATTCGGGTTGGACGGGCGAAGGTGGCCCGAATCTCTTGACCGGCTGGCAAGGTTTCCTTGTCGCCGGTTTTCGCTTTTTCTACGTTTGGTTAATACATTCTCCGCTATGAACAGCCTTTACCAATCCTCCATCAAATCCCTGCCACTGCTCGGCCATGGCAAAGTCCGCGACAACTACGCCGTCGGCGACGACAAGATCCTGATCGTCACCACCGACCGCCTGTCGGCCTTCGACGTCGTGATGACCGAGCCTATCCCCGGCAAGGGCATGGTTTTGAACCAGATGAGCGATTTCTGGTTCGAGAAACTGGGCCACATCGTGCCGAACCACCTGACCGGCGTCGCGCCGGAGTCCGTGGTGGCCGCCGATGAGGTGGAGCAGGTCAAGGGCCGCGCCGTGGTCGCCAAGCGTCTGAAGCCGATCATGGTCGAGGCGGTGGTGCGCGGTTACATCATCGGTTCGGGCTGGAAGGATTACCAGGCCACCGGCAGCATTTGCGGCATCGAGTTGCCGGCCGGTCTGCGCCAGGCGGAGAAATTGCCCGAGCCGCTGTTCACCCCGGCCGCGAAAGCCGACCTGGGCGAGCACGACGAGAACATTAGCTTTGCCGACATGGAAAGCCGCATCGGCGCCGAACTGGCCGCCAAAATGCGCGATATCAGCATCAAGTTGTACACCGCCGCCGCCGACTACGCGGCCACGCGCGGCATCATCATCGCCGACACCAAGTTCGAATTCGGCCTGGACGAAAACGGCGTCATGCA
>DATMSN010000185.1:0-10460 GCA_035565375.1 Duganella sp.
CCAGATGGGCGACTCCGTGCTCGAGGGTTTCGCGGACCTGGTGCGCGATGCCTTCCGCGCGCACGACCTGTGCTGCCGCTACGGCGGCGAGGAATTCTGCGTGCTGTTGAACAGCGCCGAGCTTGCCGCCGTGCAGGCCTACGACGGGCGCCTGCGCGGCTGGCTGGCCGTGCACGTCGTCCCGGCGCTCGATTTCGACTTGTCGTACAGCGCCGGCATCGCCATGCGGCTGTCGGACGCGGACACCATCGAAGCGATGCTGCGCCGCGCCGACACCGCGCTGTACCTGGCCAAGGCGCGGGGCCGCGGCTGCACCCTGAGCGGCTAGGTCGCGCCGTCCCGCCGTCGAACCAGGACGATTTGAGAAAAAAAATGCGGACGGATGTCGAATCGGCCGCTCGTCCTTCGTCGTATGATTTGAGGGCCGTCCTCTACTTCTTCAGGAGAATCGATCATGACCACCAATACCGTGCAACTGCAACGCGTGCTCAAGTCCACGCCGGACCGCGTGTACCGCGCTTTCCTGGACGCGGACGCCATGGCCAAATGGCTGCCGCCGTTTGGATTCACCGGCAAGGTCCATCAGATGGATGCCAAGGTGGGCGGCGCCTACCGGATGTCGTTCACCAACTTCACCACCGGCGACAGCCATTCGTTCGGCGGCGAATATCTCGAGCTGGTGCCGAACGAGCGCCTGCGCTACACGGCCACGTTCGACGATCCCAACCTGCCCGGCCGGATGCAAACGACCGTGACGCTGCGCGAGGTGTTCTGTGGCGTGGAGTTGAAGGTGGTGCAGGAAGGCATCCCGGCGGTGATCCCGACGGAGGCGTGCTATCTGGGCTGGCAAGAGTCGCTGGTGCTGCTGGCGCAACTGGTGGAACCGGAGATCCGCCAGTAGTCCGATGGGGGAATAACGCGGCGGTGCAATGATCGGCGTTAAGGCGATGGGAGCAGTCCAAAAACCTTGATGATCAAGCCAGCCGTGCCAAGAGCGGTGGTGAGGCAGATGCTCAACAGGATGCGGAAGTCCGTGGTGCGTATCCTCAGTAGTTGCTCGTGCACACGAACGAACTCCGCGTCCACACGAACGAACTCCGCGTCCATACGGACGAAGCCGGCATGCATCTCCTGGCGCAGTCCCGACGCGGCCTGTCCTTGGTAGTCGACCGCCGTCTCCAGATGGGCGACTCGCTCGGCGATGGAATGCTGGCCCTGCTGATTGCTATTCACGATAGGCTCCTCCAGTAATCACTACTTTACGCCGTCATGTATGCGCGGCATAGAGCGAACGATTGATGCAGCGCTGAACGCGGCCGCCGACCCGGCGGTCGCGCGGTTGAACTTTTCGGCGGCGCAACCGGTCGAGCCGGAGATTCGCCGGTAGCCAAATGGGGGAGGGTTTGATGCGCCCAAGGCGCCATTCATCCTGTAAACTCGGACGAGTCGATGCCTTCGCAAACCTCGTGGCGCCAAGCATCGGTTGGAATTAACGGATTGGCATCATCGACGATCTCATGATAGGAACTGGAATGGGTAAGGGCAGGTTAGAGGCGTTCAGCGATGGCGTCATCGCGATCATCATCACCATCATGGTGCTGGAACTGAAGGTGCCGCATGGCGACGATCTGGCGGCGTTGCAGCCGCTGGTGCCGGTGTTTCTCAGCTATGTGCTCAGTTTTGTCTACGTCGGCATTTATTGGAACAACCACCACCACATGCTGCACGCCTCGACGGTGGTCGACGGCACCGTTCTGTGGGCCAACCTGCATCTGATGTTCTGGCTGTCGCTGGTGCCGTTCGCGACCGGCTGGATGGGCGAGAACCACTTCGCGCCCTTGCCTGTCGCGGTCTACGGCGCGACGCTGTTTTTTTCGTCGGTGGCTTACTTCATCCTCGAACGCACGCTGATCGCGCGCAATCCCAAGGACCGCGTCCTGGCCAAGGCCGTCGGCAAGGACCGCAAGGGCATCGCGTCGATGGTGCTGTATTTCCTCGCGGTTCCGCTGGCGTTCGTGGCGGTGTGGGTGTCGTTCACGCTGCTCGTGCTGGTGGCGATTTTGTGGTTCTTGCCGGACCGCCGCATCGAGGCGGCGATGCGCTCCTGAGCCGCTAGCGCGCCTGCGCGGCGCGCGCTGCTCGGCCGTGGGCGCGTTCCTGGCCGCGTTCTCCAGCATCGGCCGCATGGCGTTCATGTCCGACCCTCCCGGCGACGTTTTCATGTCGCCCTCATGCAGCACTTCCCAGGTGTCGTTGCCGAGTTTGCGGATGGTGACCTTGATCTTGCCGATCGAACACTGCGATTCGGTGACGAGCGTGGTGTCGGTGACGCTCTCCGATATGTTCTTGCAGGCCGCGGCCCCCATCTCGGGCGGCAAGATGGCCGCCTTGCCGCTGCGGGGAGGGAGGCAATATGTTTGCTCGCCGGCGCCCCTGAATTGGCGCTGGTAGCCCTGTCCCCGCTGCGTGGCGCTGACGTCGACGTCGCCGGTGGCGCCGTCCTGTTTTGCCGGATGGTGGCGTCGGCGTCGGGCATGCGCTGGTAATGCATAAACAGCAATAACTAGGCTGTCCTACTTACCGTGCGCGGCCTTTTGTTTTAACAACTGCGGATGTTATCGCTATCATTTTAGATAAAATATTTTCAAATCGCCATGTTTGGATACGGTGAGCAACATCCGGCCTCATGCACGATGATAGCGGGCGGATCGCCTCATGGCACTTGCAAAATGGTAAGTATCAAGCACTTAGCGCTCGATATTGTGCGGCGCAGCATGAAATAATCTTTACAAAATCCCATTTGCGGCTACACTTTGGCTTCTGATAGCGCTAACAAATGCACTGCGAACACGGAGTCGATATGGATATTAATGCAAGCAATCGTTGGGTCGTGATGGGCGTCAGCGGTTGCGGGAAGAGCGAAATCGGTGCGCGCCTGGCGACCGCGCTCGGCGTGCCGTTTCTTGAGGGCGACGCGTTTCACCCGGAGGCGAACGTCGCCAAGATGTCGGCCGGCGCTCCCCTGAACGACGACGACCGCGCCGGTTGGCTGCTGACGCTGCAAGGGCAAATCCTTGCGGCGAAACAGCGCGGCGAGGGGCTGGTGTTGTCCTGCTCGTCCCTCAAGCGCCGTTACCGCGACCTGCTGCGCCAGGCCGACCCGGACCTGCGTTTCGCCCACCTGAGCGGCGAGCGCGCCGTCATCGAGGGCCGCATGCGGGCCCGCAGCGGCCACTACATGCCAACTTGCCTGCTCGACAGCCAGTTGCGCGATCTCGAACCTTTGCAGGCCGACGAAGCCGGCCTGCGCCTCGACCTGACGTTGCCGCCACCACAGCTCGTCAGCCTTATATTGCAGTACCTGGAATCGCAGCAATAGCGTCAGTTCATCACTCACACATGGAGACCACATGAAAACAGTTACCACAACAAAAGTGCCACGGCGGCGCTGGGGCATAGGCGCCTTGCTCGGCATCGGCGTGCTGATCAACTACATCGACCGTATCGGCCTGTCCGTCGCCGCGCCGCAGATCCAGGAGCTGTTCAACCTGACGCCGGTTCAGCTGGGACTGTTGTTCAGCGCCTTCGCCTGGTCGTATTCGCTGATGCAAATTCCCGTCGGCATGGTGATCGACCGCTTCGGCCCGACCACGGTCGGCCGCTGGGGCGCCTTCCTGTGGGGCCTGGCCGCCACCATCACCGCCTTCTCCAGCGGCTTCGCGGGCATTTTCGTGGCCCGTCTGATACTCGGCGTCGCCGAGGCGCCGGCCTTCCCGGTCAGCGCCAAGGCCACCGGCTACTGGTTCCCGCGCGGCGAACGCGGCATGGCCACGGCGATCTTCGACGCCGCCGCCAAATTCTCCAACGTCATCGGCGTGCCGCTGCTGGCGCTGACCATCGTCACCTTCGGCTGGCGCTGGGGTTTCGGCCTGACCGCCGTGCTGAGCTTCAGCTACTTCATCGCGTTTTACGTGCTGTACCGAGATCCCAGCGCGCACCCAAAGCTGAGCAAAGAAGAACTGCGCTACATCCAGGACGGCGGGGCCGCGCCCGAAGGCCCGGCCGACGGCGGCGCGCTCAATATGCTCGGATATCTACTGAGCAAATCCAAGGTCTGGGGCCTGACCATCGGCTTCGCCGCCTATGGCTACACGTTCTATCTGTTCCTGACCTGGTTGCCCGGCTATCTGGTGCAGACCATGCATATGAGCATACTGAAGTCGGCCGGTTTCGCCGCCATCCCCTGGCTGGTGGCGACGGTGGCCGACCTGTTCGTCGGCGGCTGGCTGATCGATCACCTGATCGCGCGCGGCAAGGATGAATCGATGGTGCGCAAAGGCGTGCTGGTGTGCGGCATGGTGCTGGGGCTGGCGGTGTTCGGCGCCACCCAGACCACCGATCCGGTATGGGCGATCTTCTGGATTTCGATCGCGCTCGGCGGCCTGGCCTCGGCAGCGCCGGTGGGCTGGTCGCTGCCATCGCTGATCGCGCCCAAGGGCGGCGCCGGCACCATCGGCGGCATCATGAATTTCGCCAATAACCTGATGGGCGCGGCCGCGCCTATCGTGACCGGCATGATCGTCGGCGCCACCAATTCCTTCACCAACGCCTTCGCCGTGGCCGGCGTGATCCTGCTGGTGGGTATCGTCTCGTTTGTCTTTGTACTTGGCAAGATCGAACCCATCCCCGATCCGGAACCACGCGCGGCCGTCAAGCCGGCGTAAGTCAAACATCCTCGCGGGCGTTGCAATCGAACGGCAGTCTATAGCCGGGCGACGCCCCTGACCCATCTAGAGACCTACAATGAAAAAATGCATGCGCATATTGGGCGCGCTCGCCCTGACCATTTGCAACGACGCCGTATTTGCGCAAAGTAATGTGACGTTCTACGGCGTGATGGACATGGGAATTTCCCATGACCGGGGCGGGATCGCCGGCAACGCGACCCGCGCCACCAGCGGCATGGCGACCCAGAGCCGCTGGGGCTTCCGGGGCAAGGAAGAGCTGGGCGGCGGCATGGCGGCCTTTTTCGTGGTCGAGGGGGGCATACACGCCGACACCGGCGTCCCCACGCAAAACGGCACGCTGTTCGGGCGCACCAGCATCGTCGGCCTGGGCACCCGCTACGGCGCCGTTTCCATCGGCTTGCAGGATACGCCGTTATTTACAACCCTCAACACGATTGTCGATCCGCTGCGTAACGGCATCGCGCGCTCCAACAACCTGATGCCATCGACTGGCTTCCGCGCCAGCAATTCTGTTTTGTACCGCACGCCGACCATCAACGGCTTCAGCGCCGACACGATGTATGCCGCCGGCGAGGTGGCGGGCGATCAGAGCGCCAGCCGGCAATTGGGGGGCTCGGTCGGCTATAGCGACGGGAAGATCAACGTCCGGCTGGCCTACCACAACAAGAACAACGATACGGCGACGGTGAAAAACACCGGATCGGCGCGGAACACGCTGTTGGGGGCCAACTACGATTTTGGCCCGGCCAAGCTGTGGTTTGGCTATGGCGTCGACCAGGGCTTGAACAGCGCCCCGCTCAACAGCACCGCCGCCAATTTCCCCGGTCCCGCGCCGACCGCGTCCACCGACAGCACCGATTTGTTGCTGGGCGTGTCGGCTCCATTTAGTGCTCCGTTTGGCGCCAGCACCGTCGTCGCGACCTATATCCGCAAGAACGACCGCACGGCGCGGAATCAGGACGCCCAGCAATACGCGCTGGCCTATATGTACGCCTTCTCCAAACGCACCGACCTCTACACCTCGTACGCGCTGATACGCAACCATAACGGCGCCGGCTACACGGAGGGCAACAGCGAGGAGCCGGGCATCGGCGACCGCCAATTCACCGTCGGCTTGCGCCACCGCTTCTAACGCTGCCGCGTGCCGGCGGGGCAAGGAAAAGGGGATTGGCGTTTGTACGGCGGCGATTGCCTCAAAACCGCAATCCATGACGTAAACGCCAGCTTGGCAAAGCATTCTTCGGTAAAAAGGCCCGATTTCCACCCAAGTGCAGTGCAGCATTTTTTGCCAGTGACTGCCTGTATGTCACCCTGATATGATCTTGCGCTTCCGTGCCGCGCTTCGCCGCGCCGGCATTTTTCTTGGCGCTTATTGAAAGATCCAGATCATGTCCCGTCCTCAGATGCTTGTTGTCGCCGCCGCCCTCGGCCTGGCCTTTTCTCAGACAGTTCTGGCCGCTCCAGCCGCCGCGCTGGCCGGCAACCCGCTGGCCACCGCCAGCACGCTGCCGTTCCACTACCCGGCGTTCGACAAGATCAAGGACGAGCATTTCCTGCCGGCCTACGCCGAGGGCATGCGCCAGCAGCTGAAGGAAATCGACGCCATCGCCAACAACAAGACGCCGGCGACGTTCGACAACACCATCGTGGCGATGGAAAAATCCGGCGCGCTGCTGACGCGCGTGCAAACCACCTTCGGCAACCTGCAGGGCGCCAACACCAACGACAAGCTCGACGCCATCGACAGCGAAATGTCGCCCAAGCTGGCCGCCCACGGCGACGCCATCTATCTGAATCCCAAGCTGTACGCGCGCGTCAAGGCGCTGTACGACAAGCGCGACGGCCTGAAGCTGGACGCCGAATCGAAGCACCTGCTGGAACGCTACCATACCGATTTCGTCCGCGCCGGCGCCAAGCTGTCCGCCGCCGACAAGGAAAAATTGAAGGCGCTTAACGGCGTCATCGCCACCTTGCAGACCACCTTCACGCAGAACGTGCTGAAGGAAACCAACGCCTCGGCCCTGCTGGTCGACACCCGCGAGGAGCTGGCCGGCATGAGCGACGCCGAGATCGACGCCGCCGCCGCAGCCGCCAAGGCGAAGGGCAAGGACGGCAAGTTCCTCATCGCGCTGGTCAACACCAGCGGACAGCCGCCGTTGGCCGTGCTCAAGAACCGCGCGGTGCGCAACCGGCTGATGGCCGTATCGCTGGCGCGCGGCGCCAACGGCGGCGAGTTCGACAACCGCCAGGTGGTGCTGAAGATCGCCAAGGCGCGCGCCGAGAAGGCCATCCTGCTGGGCTACGAAAACTACGCCGCCTATTCGCTGGAAGACCAGACCGCGCACGACACCGCCGCCGTCAACAAGCTGCTGGGCGAACTGGCCAAGCCGGCCGTCAACAACGCCAAAAAGGAAGCGGCGGATCTGCAAGCGGTGGTCGACGCGGACAAGGGCGGCTTCAAGATCGAAGCGGCGGACTGGGCCTACTACACCGACAAGGTGCGCGCGCAGCGCTTCGCCTTCGACGAGAGCCAGCTCAAGCCGTATTTCGAACTGGACAACGTGCTGGTCAACGGCGTCTTCTACGCCGCCACCAAGCTGTACGGCATCACCTTCAAGGAGCGCAAGGATTTGCCGGTGTATAACCCGGACGTGCGCGTGTTCGACGTGTTCGACGCCGACGGCAAGCAACTGGCCATCTTCCTGGCCGACATGTACGCCCGCAGCAACAAGCAGGGCGGCGCGTGGATGAACGAGTACATCTCGCAATCGACGCTGCTGGGCACGAAATCGGTGGTGGCCAACCACCTCAACATTCCGAAGCCGCCGGCCGGCGAGCCGACCTTGCTGACCTACGACGAGGTCAAGACCGCGTTCCACGAGTTCGGCCACGCGCTGCACGGCATGTTCTCCAACGTGAAGTATCCGCGCTTCTCCGGCACCAGCGTGCCGCGCGACTTCGTCGAGTATCCGTCGCAGGTCAACGAGATGTGGGCCGTGTGGCCGGAAGTGCTGGCCAACTACGCCAAGCACTACAAGACCGGCGCGCCGATGCCGAAGGAGTTGCTCGACAAGGTGATCGCGTCGAAGAAGTTCAACCAGGGCTTCATGACCACCGAGTACCTGGCCGCGTCGCTGCTGGACCAGCGCTGGCACCAGCTGACGCCGGCGCAGATCCCGACCGACGTGCTGGGCTTCGAGGCGCAATCGCTGAAGGACATGGGCGTCGATTTCGCGCCGGTGCCGCCGCGCTATCGCACCACGTATTTCTCGCATAGCTTCTCGGGCGGATACTCGGCGGGCTACTACGCCTACCTGTGGTCGGAGAAGCTCGATGCCGACACCGTCGAATGGTTCAAGGAAAAGGGTGGCCTGAAACGCGAGAACGGCGACTGGTTCCGCGCCAAGCTGCTGTCGCGCGGCGGCACGGACGATGCGATGAATTTGTTCCACAACTTCCGTGGCCGCGATCCGGTCATCGAGCCGTTGCTGGAACGCCGTGGCCTGACCGGCAAGTAACGTCAAACCCGCACCCCATACGAGGGGTCGGACCCCGTTGGGTCCGACCCCGCAGCGGACCGGGTTGCGGGGTTAAAGCAACTTATAACCCAAGGGATACCATGAATCGCACCAACCTGATCATCGCCGCCGGCGTCGTCGCGATCTGCGGCGTGGCCCATGCCGCGCAACCCGCCTCGCTGCTGGCGGCGACCAACCCGTTCGCCAAAGTCAGTCCGCTGCAATACGGCTACCCGCAGTTCGACAAGATCGGCAACGACGACTACGCGCCCGCGTTCGCCGAAGGCATGCGCCAGCAGGCGGCCGAGATCGAAGCCATCGCCAACAACAAAAAACCGGCCACCTTCGACAACACCATCGTCGCGATGGAAAAATCGGGCCAGCTGCTGTCGCGCGTGTCCAGCGTGTTCGGCAACCTGTCCGGCGCCAACACCAACGACACCTTCAAGGCACTCGAGCGCGAGCTGTCGCCGAAGCTGGCCGCCCACAGCGACGCCATCCGCCTCAACGGCAAGCTGTACGCGCGCATCAAGTCGCTGTACGACAAGCGCGACAAGCTGCACCTGGACGCCGAGTCCAAATACCTGCTGGAGCGCTACAACACCGACTTCGTGCGCGCCGGCGCCAAGCTGTCGGCCGCCGACAAGGAAAAGCTCAAGGCGATGAACGCCGAGCTGGCCAAGCTGCAAACGACGTTCGCGCAGAACGTGCTGGAAGAGGCCAACGCCTCGGCGCTGATCGTCGACACCCGCGAAGAGCTGGCCGGCATGACCGATAAGGCGATCGACGCCGCCGCCGCCGTCGCCAAGACGCGCGGCCTGGAAGGCAAGTTCGCCATTCCGGTGGTCAACACGTCCGGCCAGGCCAATCTGGCCGTGCTGACCAACCGCGCCACGCGCGAGCGCCTGATGGCCGCGTCGCTGACGCGCGGCAGCCATGGCGGCAAGTTCGACAACACCAACGTTGTGCTGCAACTGGCCAAGATCCGCGCCGACAAGGCCGCGCTGCTGGGCTACCCGAGCTTCGCCGCCTACGCTCTGGAAGACCAGACCGCGCACGATCCGGAAGCGGTCAACAAGATGCTGTCCGAATTCGCCCGTCCGGCGGTCGCCAACGCGAGAAAAGAGGGCGCCGAGATCCAGCAGGTGATCGACAAGGAGCAGGGTGGCTTCCAACTGGCCGCGCACGACTGGTCGTTCTACAGCGACAAGGTGCGCGCCGAGCGCTTCAACTTCGACCAGAACCAGCTCAAGCCGTACTTCGAGCTCAACAGCGTGCTGACCAACGGGGTCTTCTTCGCCGCCAACAAGGTCTACGGTCTGTCGTTCAAGGAGCGCAAGGACCTGCCGGTGTACAACCCGGACGTGCGCGTGTTCGACGTGTTCGACGCCGACGGCAAACAGCTGGCCATCTTCATCGCCGACTTCTACGCCCGCAGCAACAAGCGCGGCGGTGCCTGGATGAACGCCTACGTGTCGCAATCGTCGCTGATGGGCACGCAGCCTGTGGTCGCCAACCACCTCAACATTCCGAAGCCGAACGACGGCGAGCCGACCCTGCTGACCTACGACGAACTGCGCACCTTGTTCCACGAGTTCGGCCACGCGCTGCACGGCATGTTCTCGAACGTCAAGTATCCGCGTTTCGCCGGCACCCGCGTGCCGCGCGACTTCGTCGAATTCCCGTCGCAGGTCAACGAGATGTGGTCGACCCAGCCGGAAGTGCTGGCCAACTACGCCAAGCACTACCAGACCGGCGCCGCCATGCCGCAGGAACTGCTCGACAAGGTGATCGCCTCGAAGAAATTCAACGAAGGCTTCCGCACCACCGAGTACCTGGCCGCGTCGATCCTGGACCAGAAATGGCACCAGCTAGGCGCGACGCAGATCCCGACCGACGTGCTCGGCTTTGAAGCGGCGTCGCTGAAGGCCGCCGGCGTCGACTACGCGCCGGTGCCGCCGCGCTACCGCACCACGTACTTCTCGCATGTGTTCTCGGGCGGCTACTCGGCCGGCTACTACGGTTACCTGTGGTCGGAGAAGCTGGACGCCGACACCGTCGAATGGTTCAACGAAAACGGCGGCATGCAGCGCAAGAACGGCGATTACTTCCGCAAGATGTTGCTGTCGAAGGGCGGCACGATGGACGCGATGCAGATGTTCCGCGAATTCCGCGGCCGCGACGCCAGGATCGA
>DATMSN010000186.1:0-1659 GCA_035565375.1 Duganella sp.
CGACTTGCATGTGTAAGGCATGCCGCCAGCGTTCAATCTGAGCCAGGATCAAACTCTTCAGTTTAATCTCTGTTACTTTGACACTTTCGTGTCACCCTTATTGCTAAGGGGTCGCTCACTCAAAATACTGACAGGCCACTACTTTCGTAGCGCCTATTTCATTACTTCTTGTGAACATTTGATATTTTAAGTATCGCGGAACCGAAGCTCCGCGTGCACTTTCATCAAACGTCCACACTTATCGACTGTTAATTTTTAAAGAACTTATTCGGTACTGCTTGCTGATGGAGCGTTGTGTTCATCAGCGAAGAGGCAAGATTATGAAGCGTTTCGAACATCTCGTCAAGCTCTTCTTTTTCCCCGTTTCACTCTGCAACATGTGCACCGTTTTGCGGGGAGGCGAACTATAGCAAGGCGTAACAATTACCGCAAGGACTTTTAAAGCTTACCTGCAACACTTGGGTATAGTCGCACCAGCGTATCGGTCGCTATCTGCTTGATCAACGCAGTTGCCGCCTCGTTGTCGGCCCGGTCCCGACGCAGATCGTTCCACAATGTCTCCAGCGTCGCGTCGTGCCGCGCCACCGCCTGCTCCACCTCTTCCTGCCAAAAGGCCGGCGCCTCATTCTCGACGAAGTTGCCGCGCCCGCGTCCAAAGTGCGCCACCGCCAGGTAGCGCAGAATGCCGACCACCACCAGATTGCGCATGAAGGCATCGGTAAACTGCACGGCGGTTTGATTGCGATCGGTGCTGGAGTTGAATCCCCAAGCCGCGCCGGCAAACGTCAACGCGCCGACCAGGCCGCCCAGCAGCGCACCGCCACCCAGCGTCAGCCCGCCGGCCATCACGTCGGCCGACAATCCGGTCGCGGCGCCGGAAATCACGGCGCCCAGCAGTCCGGCCTGCGCCTTATCTATAGGCGCGCGCACGGCAAAGTTTTCGCGCACCCGCTCATTGATCTTGCCGGCGTCGGT
This sequence comes from Duganella sp., assembly GCA_035565375.1. Classification (GTDB taxonomy): domain Bacteria; phylum Pseudomonadota; class Gammaproteobacteria; order Burkholderiales; family Burkholderiaceae_D; genus Rugamonas. The sequence goes on from DATMSN010000186.1 coordinate 976, forward strand.
TGGATCGAGCTGATGCAATATAAGCAATTCACGTGTCGATTCGACCGTCGCCTGGTTCAGCCGCGCGATCAGATTGCCCATCGCCCGGTCCTGGCGCTGCTGATCCTCGTTCTTGCCGATGCCGACCACCTTCAACGCAGACTTGAGCATGCTCTTTGGCACATCTTCGACCGCTTCGCTATCCCGCGCGGCGGCCGTCAGCTGTTTGGCCATCAGCCGTATCGCGTGATCGTAGCGGCGGGCGTTGGCCGCTTCCCAGGTCGCGAACAGGCGCGCGTAGCCGGCTTGCTGCGACGGTTCGAGCAATTTTCCGACCGCTTCATAGAAGACACGCTCATGCACCCAGCAGCGGGCGAAGGCATCCAGCGCCAGCACCTCGCGCACGGCCCGATACTGGGCCAGATGGTCGCGCCAGCGCCCCTGCTCGGCCTGTTCGTCGGCGCTCGGCCGTGGTCGCCCGGTCTGGTTCAACAGCACCACCACCGGCTTGCCGAGCCATTCCAGAATCTTCATTTCCGCTGGCACATAACCGGCATCCTTCGGATTTTCCGAGGAGTTGACCAGATAAAGAACGACGTCCGCCGATTCCTTGGCGGTGCGCAAGGCATTCTGGCTGAGCCAGAACGGCCGGTCGCGGTAGCGGTCCAGCACTTCCCGCAGGAACCAGCCGATCGGGTTGCCCGA
>DATMSN010000187.1:0-1961 GCA_035565375.1 Duganella sp.
GGGGAGGGGCGGGGGAGGGGAGCTTCAACCCTATGCGTTTGGCGATACGCACGCGTCGCCGCTTAAGGGTCGTACCCCTCGGGGTACGACCCTGCCTTGCGGTGCGGGTTTAACGATGTTTAACGCTGAGTGGTCGTTAGCCCAGCGTCGGCAAACCGGTCAGATAACCGACCGCCGCGCCGTAGCGGTCGCGGTAGTTGGCGCGGATCAGCGGGTCCAGGGTCGCTTGCACCTTGCCGTGCAGCGCCGCCTCCCAGTCGCCCGGGTGCTGGAAGTTGCTCATGATGTAGGCGAAGCCGTTGATGTCGTCCACCGCGTGCAAACCGGTCGATTCCGCCCCCGACGGCGCCGACAACAGCCGCGTCAAGGTCTTGGTGTCGACGTTGTACGCCCACAGGAAGTTGTTCACGTGCAGGGCGCTGTCCTCGCCGATGAACAGGGTGCGCAGCTTTTCCGAGAACTTGATGTTGTCCGGATTGGCGATCTTGTCCGGATTGGCCAGGTTGCCCAGCGCGTCGGCCGCCGGCAGGTCCTCGCCCACCAGCATGGCGGCCATGTCGACCGGCACCCATTCGCTGTTGATGGCCGTGCCGGTGTCGTCGACCTGGCCCGCCTTCAGGTTCAGCGCGTAGACGGCGCCGGCGTTCGGGCCCTTGACCGCGATGCCGCCCGAGCCGTTGGTCATGGCCGGCTGGATGTAGCTCATCGCGCTGTAGGCGATCTTGTCCTTGGCGTTGACGGTGGTGCCTTCCATCTTGGTGAAGCCCAGGCTGCCGCCCTTGAACGCGGCGTAGCGGTGGGTCTCGAGGAAGGCGGCGGCTTTTTCCATGCCCGGGACGAGCTTGATCCAGTTGGTCTTGCCGCTGAACGGGATCTTGGTGTAGCCGGCGTCGGCCGGGTCGCTGGTCTTGACGCTGAGGATGTCGGCCGACTTGAGCGTGTCGGCCAGCGCCTTGATCTCGGCGCTGGTGGCCTTGCCCAGCTTGATCCATTTGAGGTCGGCCGAACCGCCGTTGTCGGCGGTTTTCTGCAGCCATTTGGCGACGTACAGGGTGCCGCTCGACAGGTCGCGCGCCTGGTCGGCGACGAACATGAACAGGCCGCCGTTGGTGGCGTCGTCGCCCATCAGCGCGGTGCGCTCGTCGGGCATGACCTGCACCAGCTCGTGCGAGATGCGGCCCATGCAGTAGTGCTTCTTGACGCTGCCGGTGCCGTCCGGGTTGACGGTGATCTCCGGCATGTGGCCGTAGTGGTAGGGGTTGGCCTTGGTGGCGTCGCCGTACAGGTTGGTGCTGAAGTTGGCGAACTGGGTGTTGGTGGCGATGGCGCTCGCGTCCGGCTCGTACTCCTCGCTCGACAGGTGGGTGTTCCACGGCGAGCGGCTGGCGCCGCAGGTGATCCACAGGCCGTTGACGCCGCTGGTGTTGACGTTGTGGTATTTCACCAGGGTCAGCGCGCCGGTGGTCTTGTCCTGGTCCAGCGTGAGCACGGCGATCGGCGACGGCAGCATGCCGTACATCGAGTCGCCCTTGACGTTGCGGGTCGTGTATTCGAACTGGACGACGGCGAACACGGTGTTGCCCTTGACGCCGGCGACGGTCGGCGCGTCGAGCTTGAGCAGCGAGGTGCCGTCCGGGCAGTCGGAGAAGAACTGGCGCTGGGCGGCGTCGGTCTTGTCGACGATGGGCTTGTTGTTGATGTCGTAGTAGCCGCCGGCCAGCACCGTGCCGCCGCTGCCGTTGGCGACCATGGCGCCGGTGATGAAGAACGGCTGGTAGGCCAGCTTGTAGGCCTGGGTCTTGCCGTCGGAGTAGGTGGCGCTGAGCGACGAGGCGACCGTGGTGGTGGCCATCTTGGCCGGATCGGCCAGGGTCGGCGCGGCCATGCCGGTGAAGGTGACGGCCATCAGCTTGGGCGCCGGCGCGGCGGCGTCGCTGCCGCCGCAGGCGGTCAGCAGGGTG
>DATMSN010000188.1:0-2967 GCA_035565375.1 Duganella sp.
CGGTTTCCTGGGCGACGGCAGCTTCCCGAGGACCGGAGGTCTAAACGGGTCTATTCGGGGCTGCATTGGACTATTCCGGCCTGCTTCGGTCTAAAAAACTGAGGAAAGCGAAAAAAACAGCGGAAATGTAGACCGTTCTAGACTTTTTCGGTCTTTGCCGGCCCCGATTTCAGACCGTTCTAGCCTTCTGTGGACGTATCTAGCCGGGATTAGCCCTTTCTAGACCGGAGCGGAGAAAATGACCCATCCGGTCGGTGTCCATCTTCCGAATGACTTGTTCCAAGCCTTGAAGCGGCTGTTTCTGCCTGAAGGCGTCCGTGCCGGTTTCGCCGAAGAACAGCCTATCTTGCGGCCATCCCCCCTCATTTACGTTGAAAGCGGCCGCGGTGTTCTCTGTTTGGCGTCATCGGTGTTATGCTTGCATGAGAATAAACAGAGATCCTCGTTATGCAACAAAAAGCACCCCGCCGCACCCGTGAACGCATACTGGAACTGTCCCTGCGCTTGTTTAACGAGTTCGGCGAACCCAACATCACCACCACGGTGATCGCCGAGGAGATGAACATCTCGCCTGGGAACTTGTACTACCATTTCCGCAACAAGGACGACATCGTCAACTCGATCTTCGTCCAGTTCGAGGCCGAGATCGAACGCATCCTGACCGTGCCCAACGGGCGCCGCTCCAACATCGACGACGTCTGGATGTACCTGCACCTGATGTTCGAGCTGATCTGGCGCTACCGCTTCTTCTACCGCGACCTCAACGACTTGCTGTCGCGTAACCGCAAGCTGGAGCTGCATTTCAAGCAGATCCTGGCGCACAAGATCAAGGTCGCCAAGCAGCTGTGCGAGGATTTGCGCAGCGAAAAATCGCTGGAGGCGTCCGACGCCGCCATCGACGCCATGGCCACCAACATGGTCGTGGTGGCGACCTACTGGCTGTCGTACGAGTACGTGCGCAACCCGCGCAAGTACAGCGAGCAGCAATCGATGGCCGACGCGCTGGCGCGCGGCTGCTACCAGGTGCTGTCGCAGATCGGCCCGTATCTGCGCAACGAGACCAGTTTGCTGTTCCAGAAACTGTCCGAAGAATATCTAAAAAAGCTCAAGTGAGCCGCCGGAGACCCCATGGCCTGGACCCCTTTCCCCTATCCCGATCCCGCCTACCGGTACACGCCGGAGGCGCTGAAGGCGGCATGGCCGGCGCTGCACAGCGGCGACCTCGAGCCGTTTCCCGCCAATCCGGCGCTGCTGCAGGCGTGGATCGCCTTCCATGCCGGCGAGTTCGAGCGGGCGGCGCGGCTGGGCCTCGATGTCGGCGTCAACGGCTACTCGGTCGCGCACAAGGCGATCTGCATCTACGCCCAGTACCTGGAGCCGAGCGAGAAAAAACGCATCGCCACCTTCGAGTGCGTGGCCGAGCGCTGCGAACGCCAGCAGCGCGAGCAGCCGGACAACCCGGCCGGCTATTACTGGCATGCCTACGCGCTGGGCTATTACGCGCTGGGCATCTCGGTGGTCAAGGGGCTGGCGCAGGGACTCGGGCCGCGCGTGCGCGCCAGCCTGGAGACGACCGTTCGGCTGGCGCCGGCGCGCGCCGACGCCCACGTCGGCCTGGGCGTGTACCACACCGAGATCGTCGACAAGGTCGGCGCCATGATCGGCGGCCTGACCTACGGCGCCCGCAAGGAGGAGGGCTACCGCCACTTCGAGGAGGCGCTGCGGCTCGATCCCGATTCGGCGATCGCGCGCATCCAGTACGGCCACGCGCTGGCGCTGCTCGAAGGTAAAAAGAAAATGGCCGAGGCCACGGCCTTGCTGGAACAGGCCGCCGGCATGACGCCGCGCGACGCCATGGAGCGGCTCGATGTCGAGGCCGCGCGACAGGAATTGATGGAGGAAAAACCGCAGTGACGAAGACGATTTGTGTGTATTGCGGCGCCAACGCGGGCGTCACGCCCGGTTACGCCGAGGCGGCGCGCGCGCTGGGCCGGGCGCTGGTCGACCAGAACCTGGCGCTGGTGTACGGCGGCGGCAAGGTGGGCTTGATGGGCATCATCGCCGACGCGGTGCTGGCGGCCGGCGGCGAGGTCACCGGCGTGATCCCGACCGCGCTGGTCGAGCGCGAAGTGGGCCACACGGGCCTGACGCGCCAGTTCATCGTCAAGGATATGCACGAGCGCAAGGCGATGATGGCCAGCCTGTCCGACGGCTTCATCGCCATGCCCGGCGGCATGGGCACGCTCGAGGAGCTGTTCGAGATGCTGACCTGGTCGCAGCTGGGCATCCACGCCAAGCCGATCGGCCTGCTCAACGTCGACCGCTTCTACGACGGCTTGCTGGGCTTTATCGCCCATGCCAGCGGGCAGGGCTTCATCCGCCCGCAGCACGCGGCGCTGATGATGTCCGCCACCGATCCGCAGGCGCTGCTGCAACTGCTGAAGGCGTAGGCCTTCGCCGCATGGCCGTCGCGCGCCACATCCTGATCCTCGCCGCCGGCAGCGCCGGCGACGTCTATCCCTTCATCGTCATCGGCCAGGCCCTGCTGCGGCGCGGCTACGCCGTCACCCTGGTCGCCTCCGACAATTTCAAGGAACGGGTCGAGCGCGCCGGCATGGGCTTCGCGTCCGGCCTGAGCCAGGCCGAGCTCGACGAGTTGGTGTACGACCCGGACCTGTGGCATCCGCGCAAGGGGCTGTTCACGATCTGGAAGCATATGGCCAAGTATTTCAGGCCGTCCTATGCGCGGCAGCTGGCGCTGGTCGAAGCGCGGCCGACCGCGATCGTGGCCAGCACCCTGGCGCTGACCGGCCGCATTTTGCAAGAAGCCAGGGGTGTGCCGCTGGCCACGGTCCATTTGGCGCCGGCGTGTTTCTTTTCAGCCCATGATCCGGCCGCGCGCGCCGGACTGGAGTGGCTGGCCGGGATGCCCCCGTGGCTCGTGCGCGTCGTGCTCGGCCTGATCGA
>DATMSN010000189.1:0-3790 GCA_035565375.1 Duganella sp.
GGGTGACGCCCGGCGCGCCGCCGTCGCCGCCGGTGATCTGGACGTTGCTGAAGGTGGAGCGATTCAGCGTGCCGTTGGCGACCGAGGACACCATTAGCCCGACATAGATCGTCTCGGGAAGCGGGCCGTTGAGCCGGCCGACGTCCGTGGCGGCCCAGTTGGTGCCATCGGGCGAAATATAGCCTGTGATGACGTTGCCGATGCGCTCGAGCTTCAACCAGTACGAAGGCACGGAGTTCGCGATGGGCAAGGCCTTGTTGCCGTAGTTGTTGCCGCCGTACACGGCGAGCTGTTGGATATTCTGTTCGGCCTGGAGCCGGTTGGTGATGGCCATCCAGGCACGCGGAGCGCCTTGATCGAGGCTGGTGCGCATCATCACGCCCGCCTTTGCGGACAGGCTGGTGTTCTGGACCGAGTCGACTTTCGCGATGATGGCGCCGTCGCCGGTGATGGCCTTGTAGGAGAAATGGCAGCTGTCGTTTGCGCCCCAGATCTCGGCGCCTGCCCCCGACACGGTCCATTTGCCGCCGGCGTAGGTGGTCGTGCCGGCCGGGGTGGCGCCGCCGATATCGATATTGCTCAATCCCGAGGTGATCGAGGTGGTCGAGGGAACGGGAAGCTCCGGCGCGGGCGCGGGCGCCGCCGTTGAGGCGTCGGCGTCGGTCAGGAACATGAAGCTGCCGCTGTCGACCGGCATCCAGCCGCGTCTTTGCGCGATAAAGGGAGCCTGCATGCCCTTGCGCAGGGCGTAGGCGCCATAAATCTGATTGAGCGTGATGTTCCCGCCGCCCCATCCGCGATTGGTATTGTCGGCCGTGTAGTAGGCATCGGTCGTGCCAAACGGGAGGAAAGGCGTGGGCGCGAGCTCGTTCACCCTGGCGAAATATTCGCCCGCCGCCAGCAGGCGGTCGTCAAAATCGGAATAGACGTCGATGCCTTGCTTCCAGAGCGCCTCGGCGAGCATGGACAGCGACTTGAGCTGCCCGTGGGCGTGCCCCTGGTCGCGCAGGGAGTCTCCCAGCATGCCGATGTCGTTGGAGCTGCGCAGTCCGATGTGGGCCAGCGTGCGGGTCTGGTAGACGACCTTGTCCAGCGCATCCGCATCGTCGTTGAAGATGGCCATCAACCCGAGGGCAACGAGGGCCAGCGCGCCCTTGTTGGCGGCCCCGAACTGGTTTTCGCCATAGGGGTTCGACGCCGGCATCAGGACATCCTTGAAGTACTTCTTCACCACGGCCGTGTCATCTTCCGTCCAATCCGACCATGTGCCGCGCAGGATATCGGCGCCGCCCACGAACATGTAAGCGTAGTCGCCCAGGTCGAGCATCGACTCGCGGCCTGTGAACTCGACCTGGGTGGTGGCCCATGCCCTCAGGATCGCACGCGCCTTTTTCGCGTATTCCTTATCGCCGGTGAAATGCCACATCCGCGAGAGATTCCAGATCGCGACCATGTCATTGCGCCATGCCCACAGATTCACGTCGGGGGCGCGACCCACCGTCGCATACGGCCCTGCCATGACGTAGGTGAGCTTGGCCTTGCCATCGTTCGCCAACTGGTCGTAGCCGGACTTCCATGGCTGCTTGCCTTGGTCGACATAGGTCTTGAGCGTATTGAGGTCTGAGACGGTGAGCGGCGTGCCGGGGTGCGTGAAGGTCCGGGCTTGCGCGGCGCTGCCATAACCCGGCAGCACGGCAGAGCTCAACAGTAAGAACGCAGCGGCAAGTTTGGTTTTTCGGGTATGTGCCAGGGCATTTCGTATTTTCATAGATTACTCTCCAGAATTCCCGATGCGGCGCAAGCGGTCGGGGTGAGGCAATGGGTAAAACGGAAATGTAGTCTAGGTTGAATAGTTTCTTTGCGTCAACAATTTCCCAATTGGCTGTGAAAAATAATAAGTGGCTTTGAGTGTTTTATAGGGTTCAGCAGCCGCGCGTCTCCCGGACGCGTTGTGTTCGCTATCGATGCGACAATCGATGGCGCATGTGAGGGGCCAACAAAATATTCGTCTAAACCGGCCCTCGGCATCCAGACCCGGTTCTGACGGCACGGCATAGGCATTGCCCATACCGGCAGGGCGCGATCGCGCTCCGTCCGTAGCCGGGAGCGGAGCGCCCCCGACAATTCACGTTCACGCCTTGTGCGGATTGAACAGCTTCTTGAAGCCTTGCCAGCACTGGTAGTAGTCCGGCTGGATCTGCGGCGAGGCCAGCGCGTACGCGGTCGGGCGGATGACGTCGCGCGTCTCGAACATGAAGGCCATCGTGTCATCGACCTTGTGCGGCGTCTTCGTGTCGATGGCGCTGGCCTTGGTGAAGGTCGGCTCGTCGGGGCCGTGGCCGCTCATGCAGTTGTGCAGGCTGGCGCCGCCTGGACGGAAGCCGATCGACTTGGCGTCGTACTGGCCATGGATCAGGCCCATGAATTCGCTCGCGACGTTGCGGTGGAACCAGGGCGGGCGGAACGTGTCCTCGGCCGCGAGCCAGCGCGGCGGGAAGATCACGAAGTCGAGCGTGTCGACGCCCGGCGTGTCCGAGGGCGCCTGCAGCACCAGGAAGATCGACGGGTCCGGATGGTCGTAGCTGATCGAGCCGATGGCGTTGAAATGACGCAGGTCGTATTTGTACGGCGCGTAGTTGCCGTGCCAGGCGACGACGTCCAGCGGCGAATGGCCGATCCCGGCCGACCACAGATTGCCGCCGAACTTGGCGACCAGCTCGAAGTCGCCTTCGCGGTCTTCGTAGGCGGCGCGCGGCGTCAGGAAATCGCGCGGGTTGGCGAGGCCGTTGGAACCGATCGGGCCCATGTCCGGCAGGCGCAGGAATGCGCCGAAGTTTTCGCAGAGGTAGCCGCGCGCCTCGCCGTCGGGCAGGCTGACCTGGAAGCGCACGCCGCGCGGAATCACGGCGATCTCCTGCGGCTCGATGTCGATCACGCCCATCTCCGTCGCGATGTGCAGGCGGCCCTGCTGCGGAACGACCAGCAGTTCGCCGTCGGCGCTGTAGAAGTAGCGGCGGTCCATGTCGCGGTTGGCCGCATACAGGTGGATCGCGCAGCCGCTCTGGGCGGCGGGCGAGCCGTTGCCGGCCATCGTCACCCAGCCGTCGATGAAGTCGGTGGGCGCTGGCGGCATCGGCAGCGGGTCCCAGCGCAACTGGTTCGGCGGCGCGGCGACTTCGTCGAAGCGGCTGGCGATGCGGCCGTTGTCGATCTGGCTGAACGGCTGGTGCATCGCGGACGGGCGGATACGGTAAAGCCAGCTGCGCTTGTTGGCCGCGCGCGGCGCGGTGAACGCGGTGCCGGACAGTTGTTCCGCGTACAGGCCGTACGGCGCGCGTTGCGGGGAATTCTGGTGGGCGGGCAGGGCGCCGGGCAGCGCCTCGGTGGCGAACTCGTTGCCAAAGCCGGACTGGTAGCCGGCACGGTCGATGGTAGGACTCATACTGTCTCCTTGATGGAATGTCGATGTCAGGGACAATGTAGTGCAGCGGCGTGAAATTTGCGATATAAATAGAGAAATTATGACTATTTCGAACGTAAATGGAGGCCGGATGGAGTTGCGCGAACTGGATTTGAACCTGCTGGTGGTATTCCATGAGGTGTTCCGCGAACGGCAGATTTCAAGCGCCGCGAAGAAGCTCAAGGTGACGCAGTCGGCCGTCAGCAACGCGCTCGCCCGGCTGCGCCGCAGCGTCGGCGACGAGCTGTTCGTGCGCACCACCGAGGGCATGCAGCCGACGCCGTATGCCGAGCGCATGTCGGAGCAGGTGGCGGCCGCGCTGGCCCAGCT
>DATMSN010000190.1:0-2009 GCA_035565375.1 Duganella sp.
GTCGTCGGCGACGCCGACAGCGCCGGCGACGCCGCCATCGCGGCCGCCATCGCCCAGCGCGCGGAAGCGAAAAAGGCCCGCGACTTCGCCGCATCGGACAAGATCCGCGCCGATCTGCTGGCCGCCGGCATCATCCTCGAAGACAAGCCCGACGGCACCACCAACTGGCGCCGCGCATAATGGTCACCGCCAAGGATAACGAGGGCGCAGCCGGCCCGCTATCGGCCGTTCCGCCGTACTGGGAAGAGGCCAAGATCGAGCTCATGAAGCGGGACCGCATCATGAAAAAGCTGATCCCGCAGTTCGGCGACCTGCACCTGGTCGGCCACGACGACCCGTTCACCACCTTGGCGCGCTCCATCGTCGGCCAGCAAGTCACGCCCAAGGTGGCCGACGCCGCCTGGCACAAGCTGCTGCTGGCCTGTCCCAAATGCACGCCCGCGCAGGTGGTCAAGGCCGGCGCCGAGCAGCTGTCGGCCTGCGGCCTGTCCAAGCGCAAGACCGAATACATCCTCGACCTGGCGGACCACTTCAAGAACAAGCGCGTCCACAGCGCCCAATGGGGCCAGATGGACGACGAGGCCGTCATCGCCGAACTGGTGCAGATACGCGGCATCGGCCGCTGGACAGCCGAGATGTTTTTGATATTTAATCTGCTACGCCCCAACGTCTTGCCGCTGGACGACCCCGGTCTGATCCAGGGCATCAGCCAAAATTATTTCTCAGGCGAACCGGTATCGCGCAGCGACGCGCGCGAGGTGTCGGCCAACTGGGAGCCGTGGAGAACGGTGGCGACGTGGTACTTATGGCGTAGCCTGGACCCGGTTGCTGTAGAATAAGCACTCTAATCGCTGTGCGAGGCCTTTTTGTGCGCGTCACAAGATCGCAACTGAGCCGCAGCTGAGAATAAACTCGGAGGTACAATGACCAAAACGACTTTCCTCAATTTTGAGCAACCGATTGCCGAACTCGATGGCAAAATCGAAGAACTACGATTCGTCCAGGATGATTCGGCCGTCGATATCTCAGAGGAGATCGACCGCCTGGCCAAGAAGAGCCAGCAACTGACCAAGGACATCTACGCCAAGCTGACCCCTTGGCAGGTCGCGCAAATCGCGCGCCACCCACAGCGTCCCTACACGATGGACTATGTGAATGAAATCTTCACCGACTTCCACGAACTGCACGGCGACCGCACCTATGCCGACGACCTGTCGGTGGTGGGCGGGCTGGCCCGCTTCAACGGCCAGGCGTGCATGGTCATCGGCCACCAAAAGGGTCGCGACACCAAAGAACGCGCGCTGCGCAACTTCGGCATGCCCAAGCCGGAAGGCTACCGCAAGGCCATGCGCCTGATGAAGCTGGCCGAGAAGTTCGGCATCCCGATCTTCACCTTCGTCGACACCCCGGGCGCCTTCCCCGGCATCGACGCCGAAGAGCGCGGCCAGTCCGAGGCGATCGGCCACAACCTGTACGTGATGGCCGAATTGAAAGTGCCGCTGATCGCCACCATCATCGGCGAGGGCGGCTCCGGCGGCGCGCTGGCGATCGCCGTCGGCGACGCCGTGCTGATGCTGCAATACTCGACCTACTCGGTGATCTCGCCGGAAGGCTGCGCCTCGATCCTGTGGAAGACCTCCGAGCGCGCCGCCGACGCCGCCGAAGCGCTGGGCCTGACCGCGCACCGCCTGAAGGCCATGGGCCTGATCGACAAGATCGTCACCGAACCGCTGGGCGGCGCCCACCGCGATCCGAAGCAGATGGCCACCTTGCTCAAGCGCGCGCTGGCCGACTCGCTGCGCCAGTTCCACGGCATGAAAACCAAGGACCTGCTGGAAGCGCGCCACGAAAAGCTGATGAGCTACGGTAAATTCAAAGAGACCACGCCGCAGGAGTAATCCAGTTCGGCATCGACACCAACCGGGAGCGCTGCTCCCGGTTTTGCATTTTGGAGCAGCACTTGAAGAAGCAGCAAATCCCGACCCTGTCCTCGATTTTCGAACAAGCCG
>DATMSN010000191.1:0-19910 GCA_035565375.1 Duganella sp.
GTTGTGGCGCGCGCGGATCTGCTGCACCAGCGACCGCAGCGCCGCTTCCGCCATGCCGGTGATGGGCTGGCGCACGGTGGTCAGCTCGGGCCAGATGGTCGTGGCCAGGGCGGTGTCGTCGAAGCCGGCCACCGTCAGGTCGCCCGGCACGTCCAGTCCGAGCCGGTGGGCGATCGCCACCACGGCTGCGGCCATGTCATCGTTGCTGGCGAAGATGGCGGTCGGACGCGGATCCTGGGCGAGCAGGATTTCCGCCGCGTCCAACCCCGAACGATAGGTGAACAGGCCGGGAACGATCAGCTCCGGCGCGCTTTGCGCGTGATGTTCGGCGATGGCCGCCTTGAAGCCGGCCATACGTCGCGCGCTGGCGCTCTGGTTCGGATGGCCGGCGACGAAGCCGATGCGCTGGTGCCCCAGCGCGATCAGATGGCAAGCCATCGCATGGGCGGCCGCGTAGTCGTCGATGCTCACGCCGCTCACGCGCAGGTCCGGCTGGCCGCGGGCGACCGTCACGGCCGGCGTGCCCGCCTCGGTGATCAGGTCGATCAGCTGCCTGGAATCGCACAATGGCGGCGGCAGGATGATGCCGTCGACGCCATTGGCGATCAGCCGGCGCGCCTGTTCGACGCCGTGTTCATCGGCCTCGCATTTTTCCACCACCAGTTGGACGTTGTTCGGGCCGGCCTGATTGAGCAGGCCGACGAGGAATTCGCTCAGGTAGCCGGCGCTTGGATTGCTGTACAAGAAGCCGATGCGGATCGAGCGCGAGCCGGCGAGGCGGCGCGCGGCCTGATTGGGCACGTAGCTCAGGGCGGCGACGGCGTCGGCCACGCGGGTGCGGGTTTTCTCGCTCACTTTGGCGTCGCCGTTCATCACGCGCGACACGGTCATCGGCGACACGCCGGCCAGTTTGGCGACGTCGGACATCGTCGGGGCCTGCGCCGGCTGCTCTTGGGGGCCTTGCTCTCTGCGTGTCATCATCTCTCCAGCATCTCTCCAGGGTCAGGTCCACCAATGCTACACGAGCTGGGCTGTAGATGCCTTCTTCAACTATCCCTGCCCCGGCGCGTAGGGGAACTGGATGGCCTTGTAGTAGTCCAGCGGCTTGGGTGGCGGCGCCACTCCCGGCGGCAGCGGCAGGCCGTTGACCGACTGGAAGTAAGCGATGCAGGCGTTGCGCCACAACTCGGCGTTGGCGACCTGCCGCCGCAAGCGCTGCGCGACTTCGTCGTGGCGACGCTCGTCGATCATCGGCCGCAGCGCCATCCAGCGCGATTGCAGCTCGCGCGCGCCGCGCACGCCGGCGTCGTAGCGGTGTAGCAGTTCGGCCCACAGCGTGCGGCCCGACGGCATCGCGTAATCCCATGGCAGATGGTGGAACCACAGCAGCAATTGCGCCGGCGTGGTGCGCGGGTCGGCATATTGGCGCGCGATCTCCGGAGCGTATTGGGCCAGCGCGTTGGTGCCGCTGGCGGTGCGGTCGAAGCCGATGCCGTCACGCGCGGCGCGGTGGTAGTAGACCGGATTCCAGTCCTGCCGTTCGAGGTTGTCGACCCACGGCGCCGGGCCGTGATGGTGGCCGGTGCCCATGATGTGATGGAGCCCCAGGGGCGTCATGTAGTCGACCACGGTCTCGCGCGACATCATCATGATGTCGACCACCGGCGCGGTCACGCGGGCGTCGGCGCTGAAGGTCTGCGCGGCCCATTCGACGGCGATCGCGCGCGCCGACGCCTGCGGGTCCCACGCCAGGCGGCCGAACGCGTACCAGTTGGCCTGGTCGAAGTGGTGGCCGGTCCAGTTACGGTCGCTGCCGATATTGGCCACGCCCGCCATGCCGGTAAGGCCGGCCTGCCGCGCCGCCTCGGGCAGGGCCTTGCCTTCAATGACCTGCGCCACGGTCAGGCCTTGCGGCGCGCGTTTTGTGTCGGCGTGCAGCGTTTCCTCGAACATGGTGCCGAGGTAGGCCAGGTCGGTGGAGAAGCCGAGATACTCTTTGGTGATCTGGAACTCCATCAGCAGCGGGGTTTTCGGCATGCCGCCGAACAGCGGGTGGAACGGTTCGCGCGGCTGGAAGTCGATGGCGCCGTTCTTCACCTGCACCAGGACGTTGGCCGCGAACTTGCCGTCGAGCGGAGTGAATTCATCGTAGGCCTGCTTGGCGCGGTCGGTGGCCTTGTCGTCGCCGTGCGCGTAGACGAAGGCGCGCCACATGACGATGCCCTTGTGCGGCGCCACGGCGGCGGCCAGCATGTTGGCGCCGTCGGCGTGGGTGCGGTGGTAGTCCTGCGGACCCGGTTGGCCTTCCGAATTGGCTTTGACCAGAAAGCCGCCGAAGTCCGGGATCGCCCGGTAGATCTCGTCGGCCTTGTTGCGCCACCAAGCCTGCACCGCCGGCGAGAGCGGATCGGCGGTGTCGGTTTCCTTCAGTTCCAGCGGGGTGGAGAAGCGCGCCGACAGATACACCCTGATGCCGTAGGGGCGCAAGACGTCCGCCACGGCGGCGGCCTTGGCGATGAAGGCGGCGGTCAGCACCTCCGGCTTGGAATTGACGTTGTTGAGCACCGTGCCGTTGATTCCCAGCGAGGCGTTGGCGCGCGCGTAATCGACGTAGCGGCGGTCGGTGATGTCGGGCAGCGCCCACCAGTCCCAGATCGAGGCGCCGGCGTAGCCGCGTTCCACCGTGCGGTCCAGATTATCCCAATGGTTCAGCAGGCGCAATTGCAGCTTGGGCGCGGAAGCCGCTTCCGGCTGCGTGCCGATGACGGCTGCGCGCAACCATGCGAAGGCGCCGTATAGCAGGCCGATGTCGCCGTTGGCGGCGATCAGCGTCACGTTGTGGCCTTGCAGGCGGGTTTTGCGCAGCAGATAGCCTTCCCGGCCCAGCGTCGCCAGTTCGGCACGCAGCGGGGAGGAGGCGGTCGCCAGTTCCGGCAGCGTCGCCGGCGTGGCCAGCACCAGTGAGCCATCCTGTATCGTGGCCGAGATCGCGGGCGCGCTTCCCAGCATGCCTTGCAGCCCTGTTTGCAGCTCCGTTAGCGCGGCCCGCGTGGTGGGGGAGGGCTTGCCCGCCAAGACCAGCGTCCGGGCCTGGGGCTGGAGCTTGGCCTGCGCCGCGCGTTCCAGCGGGCGGTAGCGAAGCCACAGATCGTAGCCGTCTTCGTCGGCCGCGCATGCCGGCGTGGCCGCGGCGAGCGACAACAGCACCGCCGCCAGCAGCTTGATGAATATCTTATGCATCTTGTCTCCGGTTGGTTCTTTTATTTGGTTTCGACTAAGGCGCGCGTGGGCTTTCGGGCGGGCCGAGATAGCTGTCGCGCTGCCCGCCGGTGTCGACCACCAGCTTTTGCAGCACCAGGGCGGGATCGATCACCCAGAATTTGAGCGTATGCTTGCCCACGCTTTCTATCACATGCTGGGATGTCAGCACCATGGCGCCGTCCGAGACGGTGCGCTCCCACGCCTTCTCGGAGCGGTCGGCGTGCAGGTTGACGATCTGCGGCGCCTCGTCGTCAAACGAAATCGCGTAGCGCAGGCCCGCTCCGGGCTGGATTTTTTGAGTGGGTGCCAGCGTGGCGCGCACGGTGACTTTGCCTTTGGTGGTTAGCTGCATCTGGTACTCAAGCCGCATTTGCGGAATGCCGTCGGGCGGCGCATCCACCGGCAGCGTGGTCATGCCCGACAGCGTGCGGCCATGGTCGGGAATACGCAGCCACTCGCGTTTTTCAGGCGCCACCGCGCGGGTGTAGTGCTCCGCTTCCATCGACACGACGCCTGCGGTTTCGATAAAGTCGCCTTTGGCCGCTTGCGGCCCATCGCCCGGCCGGCGCAGCGGCACGGCGACGGTGGTCCTGGCGCCGTTCGGCCCCGATACGGTCAATGTCGCGCGGTCGACGCCGGACGGCACCTCCGCCCAGCGCACATCGACGCCGACGCGCTGCTCGCGGTCCACCCGGCCGGCGGGTTTGTCGAGCACGATCCAGGGGGCGCTGGCGGTAACCTTGTAATCGAACGACTGCTGCCCGCGATTGAAGATTTCGATATGGCGGGGGCGTGCCTCGAACACGTCGAGCGCGGGCAGGGCAAGGCTGTCGCCGGCGGGGCCTGGCCATACGTTGGCGCTGCCTTCGACGGCCACCCCCATGTCGCCCTGTTTGGGGACCTGCATCTCGGTCACCGGCGGCATGACGTTGCGTGGCGGCTGGTTCCAGTAGGTGTAACCAAGGTGGGTTTGCGACATCATATGGTTCCATTTGCCGCCGCTGATGTCCTCATGGTAGCGCCGCACCAGTTCCGCGTCCTGCTGGAACAGCTGGCGCGCGCGTGCCGCCAGATCGTTGGTGGAGGCGCGTCCCTGCAGGCCGTAAAGACGGTTCATGCCGGCGGTGACGTACAACTCGTTGACCACCGCGCTGGCCTTCACCGGGTACAGCACCAGCTGGAAGAAGGCGTCGCGCCTGGCGGCGGGCAGCGCGGCGGAGATGCGTTCGGCGCGCGCGGCTATGTCGCGGTACTCGTCGACGATGCGCGACGCCTCGTTGTAGTTGACCAGGCTGTAGGTGGTCGGCTCCAGCTGCTCCGGCTTGCGGCGGCCGTTGTACTTGGTGTATTTGGCGACGATGTCGGCGATGTCGTCAGCATGTTCGGCGCCGAATTCACGCGTCGCCCATAATTTCAAATAGTCGGGCAGGCGCTGCGCCGGCCAGGCGGCCGGATTCCAGGCGTAGGTCAGGAAGAATTCGATCGGCACCTCCATCGGCTTAAGGTCGCCGACATTGACGATCCACATGCGGTTGGCCTGATAGCGCCACGCCAGATGCATCTGTTCCCATATCTTGGGTATCGGCGTGACATTGATCCACTTGTATGAGCGTGGACCGCCGACGTAATCGAAGTGGTAGTAGACGCCGGCGCCGCCCGCGCGCTTGCGTTCCTCCTGCGTCGGCAGGCGGCGGATGTTGCCCCAGTTGTCGTCGCACCACAGCAGCATGACGTCGTCGGGAACGCGCATGCCTTTTTCGTAGTAGTCCTGGACTTCCTTGTACAGCGCCCAGGTTTGCGGCACCTTGGTGACGTCCGGGTTGATCTCCTTGGCGATGGCCTCGCGCTGGCGGCCGACGATACGCTCCAGCAGCGCGACGTTGGATTCCTCCGACATTGGCTCGTCGCCGTCGCCGCGCATGCCGATGGTGATCATCTTTTCGTAATCGCGCGTGTTGCGCAGGCCTTTGCTCCAGAAGTCATCCAGCACGCCGGCGTTCTTGTTGTAGTCCCACGGGCCTTTGCCCTGGCGTTTCCATTCCTGCTGCGCGCGCATCATCGGCTCGTGGTGGGAGGTGCCCATGACGATGCCGTATTCGTCGGCCAGCTTGCCGTTTAGTTTGTCATCATCGTAGAAGGCCGAATTCCACATCGCCGGCCATAGGTAGTTGGCGCGCAGGCGCAGCAGCAGCTCGAAGACTTTTTCGTAGAATTGGTGGTTGTAGCCGCCGTAGCGCTGCTGCACCCAGCCGGTCAGCGCCGGTTGTTCGTCGTTGAGGAAGATGCCCCGGTATTGCACCACCGGGGCGTCGCTGACGGCGGCGGGTGCGGAGGCGTGGATGCTGGTGTGGCTGGGCGCGGGCACGTCGGCCCACCACTGCCACGGCGATACGCCGATCTGCTCGGAGATCTCGTATATGCCGTAGATGGCGCCGCGCTTGTCGCTGCCGGCGATGACCAGTGCGCGTTGGACCCCAGGCAGGGGATTGTTCAGCGTTTGTACCTGCCAGCCTTCCCATTTGCCTTTGATGGCGGAGACGTCGAGTTTTCCGGCGCTTACCAGCTGGTCGATCAGGGCGCTCTTGCCGATGGTGCCGATGATGATCACGTCGGCGCCGCTTGGCTTGGAGTTTTGCTCGATCGCGGGACGGGCGGCGCTGACGCGGCCGATGTCCTCCCGCAGGTCGCGCGCGGCGCGCAGGACGCCGGGGTGGTCGTTCTGGTCGATGTAGATGGTGGCGGCGTGGCCGCCTTGGGCCAGCGTGACCGAGCCGGGGGCCGGGTTGTCAAAGCTCGTCAGGCGCTTTTGGCCAAGGGCTTGCGCCGGGATGGCGCAGGTTAGCAGGAGCAGGAGGGCCGCCGCCGCGAGGTGGGAATGTCTCATTTTTTTATGGTTGTCCATTTTTTTATGCTGAACTCCGTCGGGGCCTGGCTTTCCATGCTTGGGCCGTCGACGGAGCTTGGCGGATTACGCTGCGCTCTTAAGGCCTACCGGCCAAGGTAGGCCGCGTCTTCGATGGGCCCCCGGGGCGGATTAGCGGGCCTTGCCCGCTAATCCGCCCTACGTGGCTCCTAGGTTTATCGGCTTTTGTTGGTGCAGTTTTGGCGTAGCAGGTTTATGGGGACCGCTTCCGCCAGCGCGCGGTAGCCCGCCAGCGACGGGTGCAGGTGGTCGCCCGAATCCAGCGGTTTGCTTATTTTTTGCGGCGCGGCGGGGTCGCGCAGCGCGGCGTCGAAGTCCACCACCGCGTCGAATACGCCGGAGTGGCGTATCCATTCGTTGAGCTCCTGGCGGTCGGCTTCGTTCTCCGGCTCGGGATGGTAGTAGTCGCTGCCCGCGTACGGGGTGATGGTTGCGCCGATCATGCAGACGCCGCGTTCCCGCGCGCGTTCTGCCAGTTGGCGGTGCGCCAGGCGCAGATCGGCCAGCATCTTCTTGCGATCGGCCGGCAGGTCCGGCGTGTTGCGGTGCTGGCCGCCCAAGTCGTTCACGCCGATGAACACCAGCGCGTGCGTGACGCCGGCGCGCGACAGCACGTCGCGGTCGAAGCGCGACGCCAGATTCGGCCCCAATCCGTCGCGCAGCATGCGGCCACCGCCGATGCCGACGTTGACCACACCCACTTGCTGCCCGTCCTGGCGCAGGCGCTCCGCCAGCAGGTCCGTCCAGCGGTTGTTGCCGTCGGTGGTGACACCGTAGCCGTCGGTGATCGAATCGCCCACGGCGACAAAGGCGCCGGCGCCGCGCGGCGCCTGCACGTCGACGTCGCTCACCAGGAACCAGCGCGCAATGGTGCCGGCTCCGTCCCATTCCGCGTCCGTGATGCGGTTGCCCTTGGCGAAAAAGCTGGTGGCGCGGGCGCCCGAATGGCTGGTCTGCCGGGGCGGCGCCTCCTTGAAGTACAACGAGACGGCGAGGTCGCTGGCCGGCTTGACCTCCAGCGCGACGGGGTCGCTATAGTATTCGGCGCCGGCCGGGATCATCACCGAAGGGCTGCCGTCGAAGGTGAGCGGGCGCACCGTGGCGCCGTCGATCCGCGCTTTGCCCGGAGCCAGCGCGAGGGCGACACTGGCGCCTTCCACCGTCAGGGGCGCGGTGCCGTGTACATTGCTGAGGCGGACGCGCAGACGGCTGCCGCCCAGCGACAGATGGACCGTCTGGCGCAGGCTGCCGTCACGCCAGTTCGCCACCGGCAGCTCGTTGGGGGCGTCGGGAATCTGCTGCGCGGCGCCCCAGGAGGCGACCCAGCGGCTTTCCGGGATTCGGACTTCCCCGCGCGGGTCGGCCGACGACGCGCACGCGGTCAGCAACAGAGGGGGCAGGACCGCCGCCAGGGCGGTGACTAACAATCCGCCGAAGCGGAGGTATGACGCGTGTTGACTTGGTCGCATAAATCCTTCACACTGGTTAAATGTTAGCGCTTATCATTTTAGGGTAAAGGCATGGTACAGGCAACAAATTTAGACAAGTCGGCGGCACCGGTGATCATCGAAATGCGCGTCATCCCCGTGGCGGGCCACGACAGCATGCTGCTCAATTTGTGCGGCGCGCATGCGCCATACTTCACCCGCAACCTGGTGCTGCTCAAGGATAGCGCCGGGCATACCGGCATGGGCGAGGTGCCCGGCGGCGCAGGTATTCTGCGCGCGCTGGAAAACGCCGTCCCGCTGGTGGTCGGCACGCAGATCGGCCGCTATAACCGCACCCTCAATAGCATCCGCGAGGCGATCGCCAACAAGAATGTCAGCGGACAGCAGTACCAGGTGACTTCCGAAGCGGAAGCCCAGGTGTTGAAGCAGCCGCACGAGATCAACCTGCGGTTGGAGAACGTGGTCACCGCCGTCGAGGCGGCGCTGCTCGACCTGCTGGGCCAGCACCTCGGCGTGCCGGTGTGCGAACTGCTTGGCGCCGGCCAGCAGCGCGACAGCGTGCCGATGCTGGCCTATCTGTTCTACATCGGCGACCGGTCGCGCACCGACCTCGATTACCTGGCCGGGCAGGGCGCGGCCGGCGACTGGTACCACATGCGCCATCAGGAAGCGATGACGCCGGCGGCCATCGCCAGACTGGCCGAGGCGACGGTGGAAAAATACGGTTTCCGCGATTTCAAGCTCAAAGGTGGCGTGATGCGCGGCGCCGAGGAGATGGAAGCGGTGGCGGCGATCAAGGCGCGCTTCCCCGAAGCGCGCGTGACGCTGGATCCGAACGGCGCGTGGTCGCTGCGCGAGGCGATAGAGCTGTGTCGCGGCCAGGGCCACCTGCTGGCGTACGCGGAAGATCCGTGCGGTCCCGAAAACGGTTATTCCGGACGCGAGATCATGGCCGAATTCCGCCGCGCGACCGGCATCCCCACGGCTACCAACATGGTAGCGACCGACTGGCGCCAGATGGCCCATTCGCATTTGCTCGGGGCGGTCGACATTCCGCTGGCCGATCCGCATTTCTGGACCATGCAGGGTTCCGTGCGACTGGCGCAGCTGTGCCACGAATGGGGGCTGACCTGGGGATCGCACTCGAACAACCATTTCGACGTATCGCTGGCGATGTTCACCCACGCGGCGGCGGCTGCACCGGGTAAAATCACCGCGATCGACACGCACTGGATCTGGCAGGAAGGACAGGAACGGCTGACGCGCGAACCGCTGCAAATCGTCGGCGGCGAGGTCAAGGTGCCGTTGGCGCCGGGGCTGGGCGTGGAGCCGGACATGGACCGCATCGAGGCGGCGCATGAACTGTACAAAAAAGTGGCGTCCACCGCGCGCGACGACGCGATGGCGATGCGCTATCTGGTGCCCGAATGGAGCTATCACCCTAACAAGCCTAGTCTGGGAAGAACATGAAAAATCAACTGAAGCACGCACCGACGGCGGTGCACCTGCCGGCCGATCTGCCACAAGCCCTGCTGGTGGGGCGCGTCTGGCGCGACGATGTCAATGGGCCTTGCGTGGTCGTGGTGCGCGACGGCGAGGTGTTCGATATCACCGCCCACAGCGCCACCGTGGCCGATTTGCTGGACCGGGACGATCCCGCCGGCTTCGCGCGCGCCGCGCGGGGAGAACCGCTGGGACGGGTGGAGGCGTTGATCGAGGCCGCGCTGGGCGAGGATGCGGCTACCCGCAGTCCGCGCCTGCTGGCGCCATGCGATGTGCAAGCGATCAAGGCGTGCGGCGTGACGTTCGCGGTCAGCCTGCTCGAACGCGTGATCGAGGAGCAGGCCGGCGGCGACGCGGCGCGCGCCGATGCGTTGCGCGGCACGCTGCTCAAGGATATCGGCGCCGACCTGTCGGCCATCAAGCCAGGCTCGCCGGAGGCGGAAAAGCTCAAGCAGCAGTTCATCGAGCGCGGCGCCTGGTCGCAGTACATGGAAGTGGGCATCGGGCCGTACGCGGAGGTGTTCTCCAAGGCGCAGCCGATGTCCGCGGTCGGTTTCGGCGCCGATGTGGGCCTGCATCCGGATTCGAAGTGGAACAATCCGGAGCCCGAGATCGTGCTGGCCGTGAACAGCCGCGCGCAGGCGGTGGGCGCCACGCTCGGCAACGACGTCAACCTGCGCGACATCGAGGGCCGCAGCGCCCTCCTGCTGGGCAAGGCCAAGGACAACAACGGTTCGTGCGGCATGGGGCCGTTCATCCGCCTGTTCGACAACGCCTTCACCATCGACACCGTGCGCAACGCCGAACTGCGCTTGCTGATCGAGGGCGCCGATGACGGTTTCCGCCTCGACGGCGAAAGCCGCATGCGCGAGATCAGCCGCGATCCGCTGAACCTGGTGGCGCAGACCGCCGGCGCGCACCACCAGTATCCGGACGGTTTCATGCTCTTCCTGGGCACCATGTTCTCGCCGATCAAAGACCGTGGCGCGCCCGGTGCCGGCTTTACCCACAAGCTGGGCGACCGGGTCAGCATCGCCAGCCCTTCGCTCGGTACGCTGGTCAATCACGTGCAGCTCAGCGACGCCATCGCGCCATGGACCTTCGGCGTGCGCGCGCTGTACCGCAATCTCGCGCGGCGCGGGCTGCTGGGTGACGACATGTCTTGATAACGGGACCCGAATCAAACCAATAATAATCAAATGGAGATGAACAAGATGGTCCAAGCAACTTCCGCAGAGAAGAAGATGGTGTATGCCACGTATCCCAATCTGGCGGACAAGCGGGTGCTGATCACCGGTGGCGGCACCGGGATCGGGGCTGCGCTGGTGGAGGCATTTGTGGCGCAGGGTGCGCAGGTGTGTTTTATCGACATTGTGGACGAGGCTTCCCGCGAACTGGCGTCCAGTCTCGCCGCCGCCAGGCATGCGCCGCGTTTTTTTCATTGCGATCTGACCGATCTCGATGCGCTGGCGCGGGTGATGGCCACGATCGAAAGCGAGTGCGGCGCCATTGAAATCATGGTCAACAACGCCGCCAACGATCACCGGCACGAGATCCATGAAGTCACGCCGAAGTATTGGGACGACAGCATGGCGGTCAATCTGCGGCACCAGTTCTTTTGCGCGCAGGCGGTGGCGCCCGGCATGAAGGCCGCCGGGCGGGGGGTGATCCTCAATTTCGGTTCGATCTCCTGGCATCTGGCTCTACCCAAGCTGACGCTGTACGAGACGGCCAAAGCCGCCATTGAAGGCATGACGCGCGGACTGGCGCGCGAACTCGGTCCTTTCGGCATCCGTGTCAACTGCATCATTCCGGGATCGGTGCGCACCCCGCGTCAAATGGCGCTGTGGCATACACCGGAGGGCGAGCAGGAAATCCTCGACGCGCAATGCCTGCGCGAACGCGTGGAGCCGGAGGATATCGCGGCGATGACGCTGTTCCTGGCGTCGGACAACGCCGGCCGCTGCTCCGGCCGCGATTACTTCGTCGATGCGGGATGGTACGGCGCATGAGTACATTCCAAATTGATCCCGAGTGCATCTGGGCGGTGGGCGCGACCCTGGGCGAAGGCCCGGTGTGGCACGCCGAGAACCACGCGCTGTATTTCGTCGACATCAAGGAACGCAAGGTGCACCGCTGCGGCGAGGACGGCGGCCTGCGCCAGAGCTGGAGCCTGCCCGACGAAGTGGGCTTCGCGCTGCCGATGCGCGGCGGAGATTTCGTTTGCGGCCTGCCGGGACAGCTGATGCGCTTCTCGTTCGACAGCGGCGCGCTGGACCTGATGCATGAAGTGGAAACGGATTTGCCGGGCAACCGGCTGAACGACGGCTATATCGACCGCCACGGCGCCCTGTGGTTCGGCTCCATGGACAACGCCGAGGTGCGGCCGAGCGGCTCGCTGTACCGCGTGCAGCGCAAGGGACTGCCGCGCCGCAAGGACAAGGGCTACGTCATCACCAACGGGCCTGCGTGCAGCCCGGACGGCCGCACCTTCTATCACACCGATACGCTGGAGAAGGTCGTCTACGCCTTCGACATCGACGACATCGGCCATCTATCCAACAAGCGGGAGTTCGTGCGCATCGCCGGCGAGGGCTACCCGGACGGCACGACCGTCGATTCCGACGGCGCCGTGTGGATCGCCTTGTTCGGCGGCGCGCGTATCGAGCGCTACTCGGCGCAGGGCGAGTTGATCGACACGGTACCGATGCCTTGTTCGAACATCACCAAGATCGCTTTCGGCGGCCACGATCTGCGCACCGTGTTTGTCACCACCGCGCGCAAGGGTTTGTCGGAGGAGGCGCTGGCCGCCCAGCCGCTGGCCGGCGGCTTGTTCCGCTTCCGCGTGCCGACGCCCGGCCAGATCCAGCATCAATACTGAGGTAATAAGCTGAGGTAATAAGCTAAGGTAATAAGGTAGTATTAATAACACCAACTAAAACCGATTGGAGACGCAGCAGATGAAAAGTAACCGCAGGCAGTTCCTGTCCTCGATGTCCGGCGTGGCCGGCCTGTCCGTAATTTCGGCGCCGATGGCGCTGGCGGCGGCCGCGCAGGCGCCTTACAAGAATCCGTCGCTGCCGCTGGAAAAGCGGGTGGACGATCTGCTGGGGCGCATGACGTTGGACGAGAAGATCGTCCAGCTGCAGTGCATCTGGCAAAAGAAAACCGAGATGCAGGACGCCTCCGGCGAGTTCTCCGCCGAAAAGGCGAAGAAAGCCTTCCCCAACGGCCTTGGCATGCTGGGCCGGCCGTCGGACCGTCAACTGGGCCAGGCGGCGGGCGCCGGCGATACCGGCGAAAAGGCCAACCGCAACGCGCTGGAAACGGCGAACTATGTCAACGCCGCGCAGAAATGGGCGGTCGAGCAAACCCGCCTTGGCATTCCGCTGCTGACGCACGAGGAAGCGCTGCACGGTTACGTCGCGCGCGACGCCACCAGCTTCCCGCAGGCGATCGGCCTGGCGTCGTCGTTCGACCCGGAGATGACCGAGAAGATCTTCAGCGTGGCGGCGCGCGAGATGCGCGCGCGCGGCGCCAACCTGGCGCTGGCGCCGGTGGTGGACGTGGCGCGCGAGCCGCGCTGGGGACGGATCGAGGAAACCTACGGCGAAGATCCGTATCTGTGCGGCGAGATGGGCAAGGCGGCGGTGCTGGGCTTCGCCGGCAAGGACAAAGTGCTGGCCAAGGACAAGGTCTTCGTCACGCTCAAGCACATGACCGGCCACGGCCAGCCGGAAAGCGGCACCAATATCGGCCCGGCCGAGATCAGCGAGCGCACCTTGCGCGAGGATTTCTTCCCGCCGTTCGAAAAGCTGATCAAGGAAACCAATGTCGGCGCCGTCATGCCGTCGTATAACGAGATCGGCGGCATTCCTTCGCACGCCAATCACTGGCTGCTGCACAAGGTGCTGCGCGAGGAGTGGGGTTTCAAGGGCGTGACCGTGTCCGACTATTTCGGCATCAGGGAGCTGGTCACGCGCCACAAGCTGGCCGCCAACGTGAAGGAAGCCGCCCTGTATGCGTTCAAGGCCGGCGTCGATATCGAGACGCCGGACGGCGAGGGCTACCTGACGCTGGCCGAGCTGGTGAAGGAAAGGCGCATCACCGAGAAAGAGATCGATGTGGT
Source organism: Duganella sp. (assembly GCA_035565375.1). Classification (GTDB taxonomy): domain Bacteria; phylum Pseudomonadota; class Gammaproteobacteria; order Burkholderiales; family Burkholderiaceae_D; genus Rugamonas. Next base: position 13,265 of record DATMSN010000191.1, read on the forward strand.
CGTGCGCCGGGTGCTGACGCTGAAGTTCCAGGCGGGCCTGTTCGAGCAGCCTTACGTCGATGCCAAGGTCGCCGACAGCCTGACCGCCACGCCGGACGCGGTGGCGTTGGCGCGGCTGGCCGCGACGCGCACGCCGGTGCTGCTGAAGAACGACAAAGGCCTGCTGCCGTTGAATGGCAAAAAGGTCGGCAAGGTGCTGCTGCTGGGGACCCACGCCAAGGATACGCCGATCGGCGGTTACTCCGACGTCCCGCGCCATGTGGTGTCGATCTACGACGGGCTGCTGGCGGAGAGCAAGGCGCAGGGATTCGAACTGGCGTATTCGGAAGGCGTGCGCATCACCGAGGAGCGTATCTGGGGCAAGGACGAGATCAAGTTCGTCGCGCCCGACGTCAATGCGAAATTGATCGCCGAGGCGGTGAAGGCGGCGAAATCGGCCGACACCATCATCATGGTCCTGGGCGACAACGAACAAACCAGCCGCGAGGCGTGGGCCGACGAGCACCTGGGCGACCGCGCGAGCCTGGATTTGATGGGCCAGCAGAACGATCTGGCGGCGGCGATTTTCGCGCTGGGCAAACCGACGGTGGTGTTCCTGCTCAATGGCCGTCCGCTGTCGGTCAATTTGCTGGCTGAGAAGGCCGATGCGCTGATCGAAGGCTGGTACATGGGGCAGGAGACCGGTAACGCGGCCGCCGACCTGTTGTTCGGGCGCGCCAACCCGGGCGGCAAGCTGCCGGTGTCGATCGCGCGCAATGTCGGCCAGTTGCCGGTGTTTTACAACCATAAGCCGTCGGCGCGCCGCGGTTATATCGATGGCAGCACCAAGCCCTTGTATCCGTTCGGTTTCGGGCTCAGTTACACGACCTTCGATATCTCGGCGCCACGCTTGACCAAGGACTCGATCGCGGTGGGTGGCTCGACGTCGGTGCAGGTCGATGTGACCAATACCGGCAAGCTGGCCGGAGATGAGGTGGTGCAGATTTATATTCGTGACGACGTCAGTTCGGCGACGCGGCCGGTGCTGGAGTTGAAGGCGTTTAAGCGAGTGACCTTGCAGCCGGGCGAGAAGCGCACGCTGACGTTCGATATCAAGCCGTCGGATTTGTGGTTCTTCAACGCGCAGATGAAGCGGGTGGTGGAGCCGGGTAGCTTTACCATCCACGCCGGCCCGGATAGCGTGAAGTTGAAGTCCGTGAAGCTGATGGTGGGGTAAGCGGGCGGTGTTGGCGGATTGGCGCGAAGCGCGCAATCCGCCATTTCATCTCACCGATAACGGTACAACTTCACCCGCTGCATCGTGAAATCGCCGGTCACCAACATGACCTGGCGGCCTTGGTGGATTTCGTCGCCGTTTAGCCAGCGGCCGTCCCGCCATTTGCCGTTCTCGTACGTCCCCTCGGTCACCTTCTCCAGCCCCACCAGATCGCCGGCGCCGGTGGCGTCCTTGAACGTCACCGTCAGCCCCTTGCCCGCCAGCAGAAACTCGTCGTCCGACAGCCGGATGATCAAGCCGCCGCACCCTTCCAGATCCTTGCTGTCGGTCTTGGCCCACGGGTTGCTGAAGCCCACCTGCAGCGTATAGCCGCCCATCGTCACCTGCTGCGGCGAGGCGTCGACCACGCCGTCGTACGACACCTTGGCCTTGAAGCCGCGCATATTGCCGCTGCCCTGGACCTGATTGATCAATGGCGTCAACTGGCGCAGCAGCCGATACGCCTGCGGCAGCGGATCGCTCGCCTTGCTGTCCTCCACGCCGAACGGCGAGAAGCCGAACGCATCGAACTCGCCTATCGCGTAAAAAGCCTTGGCCGCCGCGTCATGCCGGCCGGCGTTGTCGGCCTCCGGCACGAACAACGGATTGTTTGGCCGCTTGAACTGCGGCGCCCAGTCGGTAAAGTTGGGGAAGTAGGTGTCGATCGCCAGCACGTCGAGCGACGGCGCGCCGGCCTTCCAGACGTCGAACAGGTGCGGCAGGGGGCCGGCGCTCGGATACTCGCCCGGCTTCTTGCCGGGCCGGTTGAGCGCCGCGTTGACGTACATCGGCAGCGGATACGCCGCCTTGCCGGCCGTCGTCATGGTCTCCACAAAGGTGGCATAGCCCCAGGCCTGGAATACCTCCTCGGCGGCGACCGACGTGCCGAACACCTCCGCCCACGTGCCGCTGGTGCGATGGCCGTTGGCTGCCCATAACGCCTGCAGCGACGGATGCAGCGTGGCGCGGTTGGCGTTCAGGTAGTCGGTCAAGGCCTTCGGCACCTGGCCTGCGATGGCCGCATTGGCCAGCGGGCTGTAATCACGCACGTCCGGCAGCATGCCGATCTCGTTCTCCACCTGGATCATGACGACGGTACGCTCGGTATCGACCTGCTTAAGGTGCGCCAGCAGCGCGCGGTAGGCGGTGGTGTCGGCGGCCAGGGTCTTGGCGCTGAAAGGCGTCAGCACCTCTTGCGCCACGCCGTTGCGGGCCAACGAGCGGGGAAAACGCTGGACGTCGCGCTTGACCCACGGCGGCACATAGGTCGACATCGAATTCTTCCAGGCGCCGAACCACAGCAGGATCAGCTTCGTGTCGTTGGCGCGTGCCTGCTTGAGCATCCCGTCCAGGACGGAGAAATCGAAGCGGCCCTCGACCGGCTCGATCTGGTCCCATTGCACCGGCGCCAGGATGGTATTGACCTCGGCCCCCTTGAGCGCCGGCCAGAGTTTGTTCAGGTACGGCAGGTGCGAGGCCGATGAATTATGCAGCTCGCCGCCCAGGACGAGGAAGGGCTGGTCGTTGACCATCAGTTGCGTGGCCGTGCCTTGCTTGCGCAGATGCGGGACGGAATTTGCCGCCAGCGCAGCCGACCCTTCGAGCAGAAACAGCGCGAAGGCACAGGCGTGTAGCGCGGCGCGTCGTGTTGGTGCTTGCATGGTGCTCCTTGAATCCAGTAAAAAAAAACACCGCCGCGTGACGCGACGGTGTAGAAGCTGCCCCGGGGTGGGGCAGGAGAGCTAGAACCCGGTACAGAAAAACGCATCAGACAGCAATTACAAGTGCGGATGATTGCGCGACCATTCAAGTGTAGGAGCGACTTGCGGTTGTTGTCAACATAAACTTATCGCTGAATGTTATGCGCAAACATTTGTCGTTTCGGCGTCAACTATTTGACGAAATTGTCCTTGATCATATCAACGACATCGCTACCGCGCCCGCTGAGCACCGCCTTGACCGAGTACAGCGCCGTGCCCAGCACCTGGGACGCCTGTATGTTCGGCGGCATCACCAGTTCGAAGCGATCGGTGGTCACGTCGAGCAGGGCGGGGCCGGGGTGCGCCAGCCACGCCTGCACTTCCGCTTCCAGTTCCGCCGCCGATTCGACGCGGCGGCCGTAAATGCCGATCGCCTCGGCGACCTTGGCGAAATCCGGATTTTTCAGCTCGGTGTAGGCGTCGAGCAGGCCCTCGACTTTTTGTTCCAGCTCGACGAAGCTCAACGAGCCGTTGTTGTAGACGGCGATCTTGATGGCGATGTTTTCCTGCACCGCCGTGATCAAATCCCCCATCATCATCGTCAGGCCGCCGTCGCCCGATAGCGAGATGACCTGGCGCTGCGGGAAGGCCTTCTTGGCGCCCAGAGCCTGCGGCATGGCGTTGGCCATGGTGCCATGCGTCAGGCTGACCAGCGTGCGGCGCTTGCCCGTCGCGCGGGTGTGGCGCAGCACCCAGACCATCGGCGAGCCGCCGTCGGCGGTGAAGATGGCGTCGTCGTCGGCGTGTTTGTCGATCAGGGCGGTCAGGTACTGCGGACGGATCGTGCCGCCGTCGCCCAGCGTGGCGCGTTCGTTCAGGTGCTCGACGGCCTTGCGGTGGCGATCGACGCACTGATCGAGGAATTCTCGTTCGCCGCGCACCTGTACGCGGGGCAGCAGCGCCGCCAGCGTGGTGGCGATGTCGCCGACGGCGCCCACTTCAACCGGGTGGCGCCGCCCCAGGTGGGTCGGATCGATATCGATCTGGATGATGCGGGCGTGCGACGGGTAGTATTGGCGCCAGGCGAAATCGCAGCCCAGCAGGAGCAGGGTATCGCACTCGGTCACCGCGTGGTATCCCGAGTCGATGCCGAAGATGCCGGTCATGCCGACGTTGTACGGGTTGTCATATTCGACGAAGTCCTTGGCGCGTGAGGTGTGCGCGATCGGCGCCTTGATGCGCGCGGCCAGTGCCATCAGCGGCCCGTGCGCGCCTTCGCAACCGGAACCGGCGTAGATCGCGATCTTCTTGCCGTCGTTGATGATTTCGGCGATGCGGTTCATTTCCGTGTCCGATGGCCGGGTTTGCGGCCGCGGCAGGTGGACCGAGAAGTGCGGCTCGTCGGCCGCCGATTCCTTCGACAGGTCGACCGGCAGGATGATCACGGCCACGCCGCCCTTGGTCAGCGCCGCCTGCGCGGCCATGGCGGTGATGCGTTTGGCATGTGCCGGGGTGCGGATCTCCTGGCAAAACACGCTGCAATGGTCGTACAGCGGCTTGTAGTCGACCTCCTGCGGGAAGTCGGTGCCCAGTTCGTCGCGCGTGATCTGGCTGGCGATCAGCACCACCGGCGAGCGGTTGCGGTGCGCCTCGTACAGGCCGTTGATGAAGTGCAGGCTGCCGGGACCGCAGGAGCCGGCGCACAGAGTCAGGCGGTTGGCGACGATGGCCTCGGCGCCGGCGGCGAAACCGCCGGCTTCCTCGTGGCGCACGTGCACCCATTCGATTTCGCTGCGGCGGATCGCGTCGGTGATGTGGTTGAGCGTATCGCCGGTGATGCCCCAGCAATGCTTGGCCCCCGCTTCCTGCAGGGTTTCGATGACGACTTCGGCGACTGTTTTGGCCATGATGGGTTCCTGTTCGTGTGATCGGATCAGCGTAGTTTATCGATAGCGACGGGCGCGCAGCGCGCGGGTCAAGCATCGAAAACGTGGGGAATGGCACCATGATGTGGCGAGCACGACAACGCGTATGTTCGCTTACGCACGCAGGGGCAAGTGCGGAATCCGCCGCGCAGGCCCGGCGTACGTTGTCGTACATACTGTTGCGGCCGAATCGATAATGCTGGAACCAAATTGATACTGGAACAATTACATGGCCAAGCACCGCCCCACAACCCAAGGCGAGTCCGTCCCCGAGACCGGCGCGTCCGGCTACGTCCGCGTGCGCGGCGCGCGCGAGCACAATCTGCAGAACGTCGATGTCGACATCCCGCGCAACGCGCTGGTGGTGTTCACCGGCGTCTCCGGCTCCGGAAAATCGTCGCTGGCTTTCGGCACCTTGTACGCGGAGGCGCAGCGGCGCTATCTGGAGTCGGTGTCGCCGTACGCGCGCCGGCTGTTTCATCAGATGGCGGTGCCGGAGGTCGACGCCATCGACGGCCTGCCGCCGGCGGTGGCGTTGCAGCAGCAGCGCGGCGCGCCGACCACCCGGTCGTCGGTGGGCAGCGTCAGCACCTTGTCCAATTCCCTGCGCATGCTGTACTCGCGCGCCGGCGACTATCCGCCCGGGCAGGAACTGCTGTATGCCGAATCGTTCTCGCCCAATACGCCGCAAGGCGCCTGTCCGCAGTGTCATGGCCTGGGCAGGGTGTACGAGGCGACCGAGCGCTCGATGGTGCCGGACGATAGCCTGACGATACGCGAGCGCGCGGTGGCCGCGTGGCCCACCGCCTGGCACGGGCAGAATCTGCGCGATATCCTGGTGACGCTCGGTTACGATGTCGACACGCCCTGGCGCGATTTGCCGAAAAAGCAGCGCGACTGGATATTGTTCACCGACGAGCAGCCCACCGTGCCGGTGTACGCCGGCCTGACGCCGGCCGAGGCGCGCCGCGCGCACAAGCGCAAGGAGACGCCAAGCTATCAGGGCACCTTCACCGGCGCGCGCAAGTACGTGCTGCAAACCTTCGCCGGCACCGAGAGCGCGATCATGAAGAAGCGCGTGGCGCGCTACCTGGTCGGCATGGATTGCCCGACGTGCGAGGGCAAGCGGCTGCGCGCGGAATCGCTGTCGGTGACCTTCGGCGGCCACGATATCACCGAGATCGGCCGCCTGCCTTTGCAGCGGCTGGCGCTGTTGCTGGCGCCTTACGCGGAGGGCAAGCCGCCGGCCGCGAAAACCAAGGCCAGGGCCAGGGACGCCGAACGCCATCCGGAGAAGGCCATCGTCACGCAGCGCATCGCCCAGGATCTGGTGGCGCGGCTGGCGGTGCTGCTCGACCTCGGACTGGGATATCTGAGCCTTGAACGCGGCACGCCCACCTTGTCGCCGGGCGAACTACAGCGCCTGCGGCTGGCGACGCAGGTGCGTTCCAGCTTGTTCGGCGTGGTCTACGTGCTCGATGAACCGTCGGCGGGGCTGCATCCGGTCGACACCGAGGCGCTGCTGCGGGCGTTGGACCGGCTCAAGGCGGCGGGCAATTCGCTGTTCGTCGTCGAGCATGCGCTGGACGTCATCCGCCACGCCGACTGGATTGTCGACGTCGGCCCGAAGGCCGGTCAACAGGGCGGGCGGATACTGTATAGCGGCGCGCCGGACGGCCTGGCCGAGGTCGCCGAGTCGCGCACCGCGCGGTATTTGTTCGAGCGGGTCGAACGGCCGTCGCGGATGGCGCGGGTGCCGGCCGACT
>DATMSN010000192.1:0-2092 GCA_035565375.1 Duganella sp.
AGTCGCGGCTGCTGGCGGCGGCGGCCGGCATCGCCGTTCTCAGTGCGCTGGTGGTCGTGGGTGGGCAGGCGATGTTCGCGAAGCCGCCTCCGGCGCCGGTCATCGAGCAGGCCAAGGCGCTGACGCCGGAACAAACGCTGGCGTTGCGCAACGCCGAGAAACTGACCAAGGCCATCGAGAAGCTGGAGCCGAAGGCGCGCAACCAGTTGCAGGCCGAGTTGCAAAAATAGCGTTGCCGATCTTGCGTCATCGAACTTGTTTTTCGTGCTAACATGTGAATACCTGTTCACATGACGAGTTATACAAAATACATGAGCTGCCAACACGACTATGCCGGCGTCGATCCGGCGATCGCGCAACTGGCCGATCTGTTCCACCTGCTGGGCGATCCGACCCGCTTGCGCATCGTGCTCGCCTGCGTGGCGGCGCCGATCGCCGTCAGCGACATCGCCACCTCGCTCGAACTGAGCAGCTCCCTCGTGAGCCACCACTTGCGCTTGCTGCGCGCGGCGCGCATCGTCAAGTCCGAGCGGCAAGGCAAGCAAGTTTTCTACTCCGCCGCCGATGCGCATATCAGCGACGTCCTGAACGATATGCTGGAACATATCGCCGAACCTTCCAACGGGAACGAAGCATGAGCAAGCACGATCATCACGGCCACGACCACCACGATCACGATCACCAGGACGGCGGCCACGCCGCCAAGCCGGCCGCGCAAGGCCATGGCCACGACCATGGGCACGACCACGCCCACGGCCACCACCACCACGGCGATCCCAACACGATGGGCCGCGCGTTCGCCATCGCGATCGTGCTCAACACGGTGTTTGTCGGCGTCGAGTTCTTCTACGGTTTCCTGGCCAACTCCACCGCGCTGATGGCCGACGCCGGCCACAACCTGTCCGACGTGCTGGGCCTGATGCTGGCCTGGGGAGCGGCCATCCTGGCCAAGCGGCTGCCGAACCAGCGCTACACCTACGGCCTGCGCAGCACCTCGATGCTGGCGGCGCTGTTCAACGCCATGCTGCTGATGGTCGCCTGCGGCGGCATCGCCTTCGAGGCGGTGCAACAGCTGATGCGTCCGGAGCCGGTGGCCGGCATCACGGTGTCGGTGGTCGCCGGCGTCGGCATTCTGATCAACGGCTTCTCGGCGTGGCTGTTCATGTCCGGCAGCAAGGACGACATCAATATCCGCGGCGCCTATCTGCACATGGCGGCGGACGCCGCGATCTCGCTGGGCGTGCTGGTGGCCGGCGTGATCGTCCGCTATTCCGGCTGGAACTGGGTCGATCCGGCCGTCAGCATGGTGATCGTCGCCATCATCGTCTACAGCACCTGGTCGCTGCTGAAGCAGTCGCTGCGCCTGATGCTGGCCGCCGTGCCGGACAACGTGGACCACGCCGGCATCGAGCAGTTCCTGCGCGCCCGTCCCGGCGTGACCGAGGTGCACGACCTGCACATCTGGGCGATGAGCACCACCGAGACCGCCCTCACCGCGCAACTGGTCACGCCGGCCGGTTATCCGGGCGACGCGGCGGTCGACGACATCACCCGGCAGCTGCGCGAGGATTTCTCGATCCAGCACAGCACCCTGCAGGTGCGGCTCGGCACCACGGTGCACGAGTGCTGCCTGCAGGAGCCGGCGCATTAAGCATGGGCGCCGGCGGCTCGCCGATGGCGGATTACGCTGCGCTAATCCGCCCTACGTGTTTCCGCAGTTTTTCCGCGGTGTTTCCGCGGTCAGTCGGCGAACTTGGCGTACAGCGCCGTGCTCAGGTAGCGCTCGCCGAACGACGGGATGATCGTCACGATCATCTTGCCGGCGCTTTCCGGCCGGCGCGCCACCTGCAGCGCGGCCCACAGCGCCGCGCCCGACGATATCCCCACCAGCAGCCCCTCCTGGCTGGCCGCCTGGCGCGCGGTCTCGAAGGCGTCGTCGTTGCCCACGCCGATGATCTCGTCGTACACCCGGGTGTTGAGCACGGCCGGCACGAGCTGGCGCTGGTTGACGACGAGGATAGGGTCGTCGCCAGCAGCCGCTTCCAGGTGCGCGGCAACGCCGAACCATCCACAGTTCCACGTAGGGCGGATT
>DATMSN010000193.1:0-3960 GCA_035565375.1 Duganella sp.
GACCTGGGGGTCCTGCAGCAGCGGCGTGATGTCGCGGAACTGCACGCCGGGCGCCGGCCAGTCGGGCACGGTGCGTATGTGCGATCGCAGGTAGTCGTTGACGCTGAGGGTGGTGTGCATGGCGCTGGATCGGGGGCTGGAAAGAACGGGCCAGTGTACCCAGACGCCCGATGGGGGCCGCCGCCGCCGGGTAGCCAGACCGCCTAAAATCTTCCAGATGAATTCTGATGCTGCCACCTTGAATGCGCTGGATACGTCCAGGGTCCTGCGCCTGGCCCGCGACACCCTGGGCATCGAGGCCGATGCCCTTCTTGCCATGTCGCAGCGCCTGGATGGCGTGTTCGGTGAAGTGGTGCAGCGCATCCTGAGCCTGTCCGGCCGCGTCGTCGTGATGGGCATGGGCAAGAGTGGCCATGTCGGGCGCAAGGTGGCGGCCACCCTGGCATCCACGGGCACTCCCGCCTTCTTCGTGCATCCGGGCGAGGCCAGCCATGGCGACCTGGGCATGGTGACCGGCATCGATCTGGTACTGGCGCTGTCCAACAGCGGCGAGGCCGATGAACTCACCGTGCTGCTGCCTGCCATCAAGCGCCAGGGCATACCCCTGGTGGCCATGACCGGCGGCGCGCAGTCCACGCTGGCCCGCCATGCCGACTGGGTGCTGGACACCCGTGTGGAGCGCGAGGCCTGCCCTTTGAACCTGGCACCCACGGCCAGCACCACCGCGCAGATGGCCATGGGCGACGCCCTTGCCGTGGCACTGCTCGATGCACGCGGCTTTGGCGCCGAGGACTTTGCGCGCTCCCATCCGGGCGGCGCGCTGGGCCGCCGGCTGCTGACGCACGTGCGCGACGTCATGCGCAGCGGCGCGGATGTACCGAAAGTCGGCGCCGACGTGAAACTGACGGACGCGTTGCTGGAGATTACGCAAAAAGGCATGGGCATGACCGCCATCGTCGACGCCGACGACAAGCCGATCGGCGTGTTCACCGACGGCGACCTGCGCCGCATGATCGAGAAAGTCCAGGACTTCACCAAGGTGGTGATCCGCGACGTCATGCACCCGAGCCCGCGCAGCATCTCGCCGGAAAAATTGGCGGTCGACGCCGTGGCCGTGATGGAGCAATACCGCATCAACCAGATGCTGGTGACCGACGCCGACGGCAAGCTGGTCGGCGCGCTGCACATCCACGACCTGACCCGGGCAAAAGTAATTTAATGAGTGATCCGATGACCGATATGACCTATGTGGAACGCGCCGCGCGCGTCAAGCTGATGATCTTCGACGTCGACGGCGTGCTCACCGACGGCAGCCTGCATTACGGCGCCGACGGCGAGGCCCTGAAGACCTTCAACGTCTACGACGGCCTGGGCATCAAGCTGCTGCAGGAGTCCGGCGTGCTGACGGCCATCATCAGCGCGCGCGTGTCGCCGCAGGTGGTCAAGCGCGCGGCCGACCTCGGCATCGGCTTCCTGCACCAGGGCGGCCACGACAAGCTGACGCCGTTCAACGCGCTGCTGGACAAGACCGGCCTGACGGCCGAACAGGTCGGCTTCATCGGCGACGACATCGTCGACCTGCCCATTTTGACGCGGGTCGGCTTCGCGGTGGCGGTGCCGGGCGGGCGCAAGGAGGTGCTCGAACGCGCCCACCACGTGACGGTGGCGCAGGGCGGGCGCGGCGCGGTGCGCGAGGTGTGCGAGCTGCTGCTGCACGCGCAGGGCGCGTACCAGCGCGTGCTGGCGCAATTCATGGTGTGACGGAGTGAACCATGCGTAAACGAACAGCCCATCGCTGGCAACTGACGCTGACCATGCTCATCGGCGTGTTTGTCGCCGTCGGCAGCTTTTGGCTGGTGCAGGTGGTCAACCAGTCCGGCCAGGAGCAGCAGGCCGACCAGTTCGCCAACGAGCCGGATTACATCATCGACCGCTTCAGCCTGGTGCGCATGACCAAGGAGGGCAAGCCCGCCTACATCATCTCCGGCGACAAGCTGACCCACCGGCCGATCGACGACGCCTCCGACATCGACAAGCCGTTCATCAACAGCCTGTCGGGCCAGCAGCCGCCGATGACGATCCACGCCGACACCGCCCGCGTCGACCAGGGCAACACGCGCGTCAAGCTCAACGGCAACGTCGACGTGGTGCGCCCGGCCACGCCGCAGGCCGAGGCGATGCGCCTGCAGACGAGCACGCTGACCGTGTTCCCGGACGAGGAGCGGATGGAAACCGCCGCGCCGGTGCAGATGAAGCTGGGCAACACGACCTCCAGCGGCACCGGCATGAAAACCAATAACGCCACGCGCCAGCTGCAACTGGGCGGACGCGGCACCATCACGATGCCGCCCCGGGCGCCGCGTTGAACCAACAAAACATGAAGGACACGATGATGAAAAAACTGATACTGTCGGCGGCGCTGCTGCTGGCCGCGATGGGCGCGGCCCACGCCGAGAAGGCCGACTCCAACAAGCCGACCGAGATTTCCTTCGACAATCTGGACGCCGACGACGTCAAGCAGATCAAGACCTTCACCGGCAATGTCGTGCTGACCCGCGGCACCTTGCTGATGAAGTCGCCCAAAGCGGTCGTCACCGAGGACCCGGAAGGCTACTCGTTCGTGGTGCTGACCGCCGGCGGCGGCACGCAGGCGACGTTCCGCCAAAAGCTCGACGGCGCCGGCGACCAGTGGGTCGAGGGCCGCGCCGACCGCATCGAGTACGACGGCAGGACCGAGCTGGTCAAGCTGTTCTCGAAGGCGCAGATCAAAAAGCTGGAAGGCAGCAAGACCGCCAGCCAGGTCGACGGCGAGTTCATCTCGTATGACAGCCGGCGCGAATTCTTCGCCGTCAAGAACACCGCCAGCGGCGAGAGCAAGCCGGGCGCGGGCCGCGGCACGATGGTGATCCAGCCGACGGTCAAGCCGGCGCCGGCCGCCAACCCGCCGGCGGGGAAATAAGCATGGAGCCAACATGCGGTAGCACCCTGATCGTGCGCGGCCTGCAAAAGACCTACGGCAAGCGCCAGGTCGTGCATGACGTCTCGCTGCAGGTCGAATGCGGCGAAGTGGTCGGCCTGCTCGGCCCCAACGGCGCCGGCAAGACCACCTCGTTCTACATGATCGTCGGCCTGGTGCCGTCGGACGCCGGCACCATCGACATCAGCGGCGTCGACATCTCCTCGCTGCCGATCCACCGCCGGGCCTCGCTCGGCCTGTCGTACCTGCCACAGGAGGCTTCGGTGTTCCGCAAGCTGACCGTGGAGGAGAATATCCGCGCCGTCCTCGAAATCCAGAAGGTGGACGGCAAGCCTTTATCCAAGGCTGCCATTGATGAACGGCTCGATACCCTGCTGGCCGATCTGCAAATCGAAAAGCTGCGCGAGAACCAGGCGCTGTCGCTGTCCGGCGGCGAACGCCGCCGCGTGGAGATCGCGCGCGCGCTGGCCACCAACCCGCGCTTCGTGCTGCTCGACGAACCTTTCGCCGGGGTCGACCCGATTGCCGTGATTGAGATCCAGCGCATCGTGCGCTTCCTCAAGGAACGCAATATCGGCGTCCTCATTACCGACCACAATGTGCGCGAGACGCTGGGCATTTGCGACCGCGCATATATCATCAACCAGGGCTCGGTGCTCGCTTCCGGCCGGCCGGACGACATCATCGCCGACGAGTCGGTGCGCCGCGTGTACCTGGGTGAACACTTCCGGATGTAAATAGGCCCCATGAAACAGTCATTGCAACTGCGCACGTCGCAGCACCTCGCGCTGACACCCCAGCTGCAGCAGTCGATCCGTCTGCTGCAGCTGTCCACGCTGGAACTGCACCAGGAACTGGAGCAGCTGCTCACCGATAACCCCTTGCTCGAGCGCCTCGACGACCCGCTCGACCGGTCGCTGCGCCTGCTGTCGGACGGCGCGATCAGCCAGCAGGCGCCGTCCGGCGAGGCGCCGCCCGAGGGC
>DATMSN010000194.1:0-4300 GCA_035565375.1 Duganella sp.
GCGTCCGCCCCCACCAGGCCGATGGTGGCGCCGGCGCGCGCCACGCCGCCGCCGATCTGGCGCTTGTGGTCCGCCGCCAGATACGGCAAGGCGCTGGCCAGCGCGGTGAAGTCGTTCACCACCACCAGCGATTTCAGGCTGAATTGCGAGCACACCGCCTCGATCGAAAACGACCAGTGGTGATTGGTCATCGTGACCCAGTCGCCGTCGATCGGGTTGGCGATGGCGATGCCGGCGAAGCGCGCCTGGTAGCCGCCCGCCGCCACCGTGGGCGGCTGCGACAGGTAGGCCACCAGCGCCGCGCCCAAGGTGGGATAGGCGGCGCACTCGGTGACCCAGATGGCGTCGATTTGATTGGGCGCCGTCTCCAGGCCGAAGCTGGCGCTGGTGCCGCCGATGTCGGCCAGCAGGCGCGGGCCGTTCGCCAGATGCGAAAAGGTTGCGCGATCCATGTCTCTTCCTTTTTTATTGTGGGTGCCGTTGGCCGGATTATACGGCAGCAGGCCGGCATGAAAACGTTTTCAACACTGTTTTTCCATTAAATACCCCGCGCGCAGGAATGTCAATGCGCGGCCAGGCGTGACCATTGTTGCAAAGCCGCCCGACCGAAAGGCGGGGCCGGAACTGGCCGAAAGCCTGGTTGGTATGGTAATCTTGGGCGAAAAGGTTTTCATAACATATACATAACAGGAATCAACTTGGCAGATCTTCCCTCCCCCGCCGGCCCGTCGACGCTGATGGATGTCGCACGCCAGGCGGGCGTGTCGCCGAGTACCGTTTCCCGCATCCTCAACGGCACCGCCAAGGTGTCCGACGACAAGCGCGAGGCGGTGCTGGCCGCCATCGCGAAAATGAACTTCGCGCCCAACCAGATGGCCCAGGGCCTCAAAAAGGGCCGCTCGCTGACCATCGGCATCGTGGTCCAGGATATCTCTTCGCCTTTCTTCGATGAAACGCTGCGCGGCGTCGACGACGGCCTCAAAGGCACCGGCTACGCCTCGGTCATCGTCAGCGGCCACTGGAACGCCGACGAGGAGGCCGAGCGCATCCGCCTGCTGCTGGCGCGCAAGGTCGACGGCATCATCCTGCTGTCGGGCCGCATCTCGGACGAGACGGTGCTGGGGTTTTCCAGCCAGCGGCCGATCGTCTCGACCGGCCGCGCGCTGCAGACGCGCACCGCGCTCGGCTTCAAGATCAACAACGAGTATGGCGCCTACCTGGCCGTGCGCCACCTGATCGAACTGGGCCACCGCCGCATCGCCTTCATCTCCGGCCCGGCCAACAACATGGACGCCGACGAGCGCCTGGCCGGCTACCGGCGCGCGCTGGAGGAGGCCAACATCGACGCCGACCCGCACCTGATCGTCGAGGGCAACTACCACGAGGCCAGCGGCATGATGGCGATGAACCGGCTGTTCGACACCCACCAGCAATTCACGGCCGTGTTCGCGGCCAACGACCTCAGCGCCTATGGCGCGCGGCTGGCCCTGTACCGCAAGGGCATCCGCGTGCCGGACGACATCTCGCTGGTCGGTTTCGACGATCTGCCGGGCTCGTCCTACACGACGCCGCCGCTGACGACGATCCGCCAGCCGCTGTACGACATCGGCCGCATCGCCACCCACGCGCTGCTGCGCATCATCAACGGCGAGGACGCGCAGGGCGAGATTCCGCCGCTCGAGCTGATCGTGCGCGAGACCACCCGCCGGGTTCGTTGAGTATCCACACGGAAAGCGGGCCTTTTGAGCATGGAAGGCGCATCCGCTTTACAATGATGAACGTTTCGCCATAATTCACCTCGGTTTTAACACCCCCAAACAAAGGAACAACAATGGAACATACCCTGCCACCACTGCCATATGCCATCGACGCCCTGGCGCCGCACATCTCGCAAGAAACGCTGGAATACCACTACGGTAAGCACCACCAGACGTATGTCACCAACCTGAACAACCTGATCAAGGGCACCGAGTTCGAGAACCTGTCGCTCGAAGAGATCATCAAGAAATCGTCCGGCGGCGTGTTCAACAACTCCGCCCAGGTATGGAACCACACGTTCTACTGGAACAGCCTGACGCCGAACGGCAAAGGCGCACCGGACGGCGCGCTGGCCGACGCGATCAACGCCAAGTGGGGTTCGTTCGACAAGTTCAAGGAAGAGTTCACCAAGTCGGCCGTCGGCAACTTCGGCTCGAGCTGGACCTGGCTGGTGAAAAAGGCCGACGGTTCGCTGGACATCGTCAACACCTCGAACGCCGCCACCCCGCTGACCACCGACGCCAAGGCGCTGATCACCTGCGACCTGTGGGAGCACGCTTACTACATCGACTACCGCAACGCGCGTCCGAAGTACATCGAGACCTTCTTCAAGCTGGCCAACTGGGACTTCGCGGCGAAAAACTTCGCCTGAGTGTCAGCGTGATCCGTCCATGCCTGCGTCAACGCGGCGCAGGCATGGCGGATTAGGCGGAACGCCGTAATCCGCCAATGCATGCGTCCCCGCGACGCATCTTGCGCGCGCCGCCTATAATCTCCCGACACACCCCTCCGGAGATTGCCCACATGACCTACCTCGCCTCACCCCACCGCTACGAAGAAATGCAGTACCGCACCTGCGGCCGCAGCGGCTTGAAGCTGCCGGCGATGTCGCTCGGCCTGTGGCACAACTTCGGCGACACCAACAACCTCGCCGCGCAGCGCGACATGCTGCGCACCGCCTTCGACCTGGGCATCACGCACTTCGACCTGGCCAACAACTACGGCCCGCCGTACGGCTCCGCCGAATCCAATTTCGGCCATTTGTTCAAATCCGACTTCCAGCCGTACCGCGATGAACTGATCATCTCCACCAAGGCCGGCTGGGACATGTGGCCCGGCCCCTACGGCCAGGGCGGCGGCTCGCGCAAGTACGTGCTGGCAAGCCTCGATCAAAGCCTCAAGCGCATGGGCCTGGACTACGTCGACATCTTCTACTCGCACCGCTTCGACCCCGCCACGCCGCTCGAGGAAACCATGGGCGCGCTGGCGCACGCGGTCCAGCAGGACAAGGCCTTGTATGTGGGGGTGTCGTCGTACTCGGCCGAGAAGACCGCCGAAGCGGCGCGCCTGCTGCACGAGTGGAAGGTGCCGTGCCTGATCCATCAGCCGTCCTACAATATGCTGAACCGCTGGATCGAAGAGGACCTGCTCGACACGCTGGGCAAACAGGGCATCGGCTGCATCACCTTCACCGCGCTGGCGCAGGGCATCCTGAGCGACAAATATTTGAACGGCATTCCGGCCGACGCCCGCGTCAACCGTCCGGGCGGCGGCTCGCTGATGGCGTCGCACCTGAGCGAGGAAAACCTGGCCCGCGTGCGCGCGCTCAACGAGATCGCCAAGACGCGCGGTCAAACGCTGGCGCAGATGGCGCTGGCGTGGGTGCTGCGCGACGCCCGCGTCACGTCAACCTTGATCGGCGCCAGCAGCAGCGCGCAAATCCGCGAGAACGTCGCCGCGCTGAAGAACCTGAGCTTCAGCGCCGACGAACTGGCCGCGATTGACCAGCAGGCGCAGGAAGGCGACATCAATCTGTGGGCGGTGTCGTCCGTCCACAAATAAAAGCGCTTACTGGCGCGGCGCGGGCTGCCCGTTGAGGCGCGACTTCTCGCCGCGCTCCAACGGCTGATCCGGCGGCACGTCGTCATCCGGCACGCTGCCGTCTTCCTCCAGCGGCACCACATCGTGGAAATCGCCGTCCACCATCACATCGGCGCCCGGAATGGTTTCGACATGATCGAAACCGATATCGGCGCCCGCCTCCACCTGATGCATGCCGACGTCGCCGCGCTCGCCGGTGCCTTCCGCATCGGTGTCGCTGTCGAGCGCCAGGTCCGGATTGCCGGCCACGTCGCTGCCGCTGTCCGAGTTGTCGCTCGGGCCGAGCGAGCGCGTGCCGTGGCCGCGCCCGAGCACGCGATCGGTGCCTACCGGGATGTTATCGGGGTCGAGTGTACTGTCAGACATGATCTGCTCCTTCCAGTGAAAACCCGATTGGACCACCGCCGCGGCGGCCGGTCCGTGCGCCCACACGCATATGGCGGACACGCGCGCGGCGCTATCGGCCCGATAGGAAATTTTTACTTTACAAATGTACTATTCATAGATATAGTTACTCCATACACACACGAAGGAGTCCATCATGAACACCATTACCACCACCCTGCTGCGCACCGCCACCATCATTGCCGCCATCGCCACCAGCACGGCCGCCATCGCGCAAACCGCGCCGCAGTCCGCCGCCACCAGCGCCGCCACGACC
>DATMSN010000195.1:0-4397 GCA_035565375.1 Duganella sp.
CGCTCGGCGTCGCTCAGCGCCGCTTCCCGCGCCGCCAGTTGCGCCGCCTCGAGCGCGTCGCGCTCCGAGAAGTAGCCGGCGTCCGGGATCACGCTGGTGGTCAGGCGCGTCGGGCTGTCGAGCAGCGAACGCACCAGCGACTTGAAGTAGTTCGGGTCCTGGATCGCCTGTTCCAGCTTGGCGAGATGGACTTCGCCGTCGAGCGCGTCGAACACGTCGCCGCCGCGCATCGCCACCGGCAGCGCGTGCAGCAGGCGGCTCAACGCGTTCGGCATGTGCGAATTGGCGGTGTCGCGCTGGCTGTAGCGGATGTCGCGCAGCGCCGCCTGCAGCGCGTCGGTCGGCACGCCCTGCTTGGCCGCGCGTTCGAGCGCGGACCAGATGCGCACGCGCGCTTT
The DNA here is from genome assembly GCA_035565375.1 of Duganella sp. GTDB lineage: Bacteria > Pseudomonadota > Gammaproteobacteria > Burkholderiales > Burkholderiaceae_D > Rugamonas. The sequence goes on from DATMSN010000195.1 coordinate 399, forward strand.
TTCGATCTGCGGCTCGGTCAGTCCCTCCATGCCGACGTGGAAAATCAGCTGGCGCGGGCCGTCGTCATGGCCGTTCAGGCGCGACGGACGGCCGTAACCGGCCGATTCCATCGCCTTCATCAGCGGCGACGACGCGTCGCCCAGCAGGCCGGCGTCGAGCAGATAGGCGTTGTAATAGGCCATCGCGTCGGCCGATTCGCCCAGCAGCCACGAAAACTGCAGGCCGTATTCGTCGGCCTTGGCCTGTTGCGACGGAATGCGCACCTCGTTGACGCGCGGCGCGGTCCAGGACTGCGCCAGCTGCGGCAGCATGCGCTCCTGCGCGGCGGCCGGCAACTTGGACAGCACGCGCAGCTTGATCTGTTCCTGGACTTCCTCGGCGCTGATGTCCCCGGCGGTCATGAACACCGCTTGCGACGGATGGTAATGACTGGCGTGGAATTCCTTGAGCATTTCGTGCGTCAGCTCGGGGATCACCAATGGATCGCCGCCGGATTCCACTTCATAGGTCGTCCCTTTGAGCAGCGTGCCTTCGATGCCGCTGTACAGCGCCCGCATCGGGTCGTTGAAGGCGCCCTTCATTTCGTTGAACACCACGCCCTGGTAGGCCAGCTTGCCGTCCTTGAGCACGTGGCGCCAGCCCTCCTGCAGGAAGTTCAGGTAGTCCAGGTTGGGGAAGAAGGTCGCGTCCAGATACACGTCCAGCAGGTTGAAGAAGTCCTTGCGGTCGGTGCTGGCGAACGGGTAGACGGTGCGGTCCGCGTAGGTGAACGCGTTCATGAAGGTGGACGTGGACCGGCGCAGCATCGAGAAGAACGGGTCGCGCACGGGATAGCGCTCCGAGCCGCACAGCGACAGATGCTCGAGAATGTGGGCCCGGCCGTCGCTGACATCCGGCACCGTTGGGAAGGCGACCAGGAACACCAGCTCCTGCTGGTCGCTGGCCAGATGGATGTGGCGCGCGCCGCTGCGCGGCTCGATATATTCTTCAACGGTGGCTTGCAGCGACGGGATGGCGCGGCTGCCGGTTTTTTCAAAATTCGTCATAGGTACTCGGTATGGCGGTGAAGCCGGATTCAAAGGGTGTTCGCGCCAGCGCTTACGCTTGCTAATTGCTCTGGCAAATTACTCAACGGTCATGGAAGCGGACCGCAATTTCAACGATAATACCAGCCACCGGGCTTTCTCACCCAACCTTACCGAGTATCCATGAGCACACTGACCATCATCGTCGCCACCGACCAGCAAGGCGGTATCGGCATCAACAACACGCTGCCGTGGAAGCTGCCGGAGGATCTGGCGCATTTCAAGCGCCTGACCACCGGCCATCCAATCATCATGGGCCGTAAAACCTTCGATTCGATCGGCCGTCCGCTGCCGAACCGGCGCAACATCGTCATCACCCGCAATCCGCAGTGGCGCCATGACGGCGTCGAGGCGGTCGGCTCGGTCGAGGCGGCCGTCGCGCTGCTCGACGGCGCCGAGGGCTACGTCATCGGCGGCGCCGAGATTTACAAGCAATCGATGGACCTGACCGACCGGTTGATTATCACGGAGGTCGGCCATACCTTCGACTGCGACGCCTTCTTCCCTGCAATCGACCCGGCCACCTGGGAAGAAACCGCCCGCGAGTCGCACACCTCCGACACGGCCGGTTTGCGGTACGCTTTTGTCACCTACCGTCGCAAAATCTAACTTCATTGATCAAGGATTCAACACATATGTCAGGCCACGGTTTTCACGTACACGGACCGCACGATCACGCGGTGGAACACGCAGCCCACGGCAGCGATGGTTTTTCAAACAACATTGCCGTCATGACTGCCATCCTGGCGACCGTCGGCGCGGCGTTCGGCTATCTGGGCGGCGCGACGCAGAACGACGCGGCACTGTTCAAGAACAATGCCGCCATCGACAAGACGCAGGCGGCCAATAGCTGGAATTACTACCAGGCCAAGTCCAGCAAGCAGAACCTGGCCGAGCTGGCCATGACCCTGCCGGGTGTGGACCCTAAGAAATATGAGGCCGAAGTCGCGCGCTACAAGGCCGAGAAGGACGATATCCGCAAGGAGGCCGAGAAGTGGGAAGAATCGTCGAAGGAATGGAACCATAAGTCGGACGAGGCCATGCACCAGCACCACCAGTGGGCGCTGGCGACCACGGCCGAGCAGATCGCCATTTCGCTGGCGGCCATCACGCTGTTGACGCGCAAGAAGTGGATGATGGGTTTGGCGTATGGCGTGGCCGGCGTCGGCATCGCGCTGGGCGTCGTCGCCTGGCTGCATTAAGGCCGGAATCCCTGTAATACGCCCGTCACACCGGTGAGGCACCCTACTGCGCGGTTTAATCATTTTTTCTATATGATCTTTTTTCCCGCAGCGGGCGCATTTCTGCGAGAATCCCGTTCTTATTTTTTTTCTGCGATCGCTAGCCAATAGTGTCGCGCCCTAGTCCGCCCCTTCACATTTGTCAGGGGCGGCTTGCTTTTTTGGAGACATGCATGAAATTTCGTTTCCCCATCGTCATCATCGACGAGGATTTCCGTTCTGAAAACACGTCCGGCCTGGGCATTCGCGCCCTCGCCGATGCAATGGAAAAAGAAGGCATGGAAGTGGTGGGCGTGACCAGCTACGGCGACCTGTCCCAGTTCGCCCAGCAGCAGTCGCGCGCGTCGGCGTTCGTGCTGTCGATCGACGACGAGGAATTCGGCGCCGGCTCGGTCGAGGAAACCGACACCGCGCTCAAGTCCCTGCGCGCCTTCGTCGAGGAAATCCGCTACAAGAACGCCGACATCCCGATCTACCTGTACGGTGAAACCCGCACCTCGCGCCACATCCCCAACGATATCCTGCGCGAGCTGCACGGCTTCATCCACATGTTCGAGGACACGCCCGAATTCGTCGCCCGCCACATCATCCGCGAGGCCAAATCCTACCTGGACGGCCTGTCGCCGCCGTTCTTCCGCGCGCTGGTGCACTACGCCAACGACGGTTCGTACTCGTGGCACTGCCCCGGCCACTCGGGCGGCGTGGCCTTCCTGAAGTCGCCGATCGGCCAGATGTTCCACCAGTTCTTCGGCGAGAACATGCTGCGCGCCGACGTCTGCAACGCCGTCGAGGAACTCGGCCAGCTGCTCGACCACACCGGCCCGGTGGCCGCGTCCGAGCGCAACGCCGCGCGCATCTTCAACGCCGACCACTGCTACTTCGTCACCAACGGCACCTCGACGTCGAACAAGATGGTCTGGCACTCGACGGTGGCGCCGGGCGACATCGTCGTCGTCGACCGCAATTGCCACAAGTCGATCCTGCACTCGATCATCATGTGCGGCGCGATTCCCGTGTTCCTGATGCCGACGCGTAACCACCTGGGCATCATCGGCCCGATTCCGCTGGAAGAGTTCTCGATGGAAAGCATCATGCGCAAGATCGAGGCCAACCCGTTCGCCCGTGAAGCCAAGAACAAGAAGCCGCGCATCCTGACCATCACGCAGTCGACCTACGACGGCGTGGTCTACAACGTCGAAACCTTGCGCGAGCTGCTCGACGGCAAGATCGACACCTTGCACTTCGACGAAGCGTGGCTGCCGCACGCCACCTTCCACGACTTCTACAAAGACATGCACGCGATCGGCAAGGACCGTCCGCGCGCCAAGGAATCGATGATCTTCTCGACCCAGTCGACCCACAAGCTGCTCGCCGGCCTGTCGCAGGCCTCGCAGGTGCTGGTGCGCGAATCGGAAACGGTCAAGCTCGACCGCGACGCCTTCAACGAGGCGTACCTGATGCACACCTCGACCTCGCCGCAGTACTCGATCATCGCCTCGTGCGACGTCGCCGCGGCCATGATGGAAGCGCCGGGCGGCACCGCGCTGGTGGAGGAATCGATCCTCGAGGCGCTGGACTTCCGCCGCGCCATGCAGAAGATCGACCAGGAATGGGGCAAGGACTGGTGGTTCCAGGTGTGGGGCCCGCAGAACTTCGCCGAGGAAGGCATCGG
>DATMSN010000196.1:0-2673 GCA_035565375.1 Duganella sp.
GACAAGAAGAATATGAAGAGAAACAACGCCAGCGGGATATCGCCGCCCTGAAACGACGCGCCACATCCTTGGGGTTTGAACTAAACCCGAGATCGCCAAATCCGTCTAATGGCAACGTTCACGGTTTGGTTACTTGAGAGGCGGAACGCCGTAATCGGCCATGCCTGAGCCGCCGGCGGAGCATGCATGGCCGATTACGCTGCGCTAATCCGCCCTACGTGTTTCGGTGTTTCCGCGATCCCGTGGTCACGTCGCAACCCCATCACACCGGCGGCATCGCCAGCAACGCCATGTTGCGGCCCTTTTCCTTGGCGCGGTACAGCGCCCGGTCGGCCATCTCCACCAGCAGCTCCGGCGAGGTGTCCTCGGTCGGCACGATCACGGCCACGCCGATGCTGATGGTCATGATGCCGAACGGCGATTGCTCGTGCGGCATCCTGGCCCGCACCAGCTGCGCGCAGATCTCCTCGGCCGCGCCGAAGGCGTCGGTGGCGTCGGTGGCCGCCGCCAGCAGCGCGAATTCCTCGCCGCCGTAGCGCGCCACGATGTCGGTGGTGCGCCGCCCGTGCGACGTGATCAGCTCGGCCACGCTGCGCAGCGCGGCGTCGCCGGCCTGGTGGCCGTAGTGGTCGTTGTACTTCTTGAAGTAGTCGACGTCGAGCATCGACAGCGCCAGGGTCTGGCCGGTGCGGGCGGCGCGCCGCCACTCGGCCTCGAGCGCCAGGTCGAAGCCGCGGCGGTTGCTCACGCCGGTCAGGCCGTCGGTGGTGCTGAGCGCGGCGAGCTTGCGGTTCGATTGCTCCAGCTCGCCCGTGCGCGCGGCCACCAGCGCCTCCAGCTCGAGCTGGTGCCGGGTCAGCCGGTGGATGCGGATCTTGTACGCCAGCGCCAGCGAGCCGACGATCAGCAGCGCCACGCCCAGCCGGAACCACCAGCGCTGCCAGAACGGCGGCGTGATGGTGATCTTCAGCGTGGCCGGCTCCTCGTTCCACACGCCCAGGTGGTTGGCGGCCTTGACGCGGAACAGGTAGTGGCCGGGATTGAGGTTGGTGTAGCTGGCGCTGCGGTGCGAGGCGTCCGTCTCCACCCAGTCGCGGTCGAAGCCCTGCAGCTGGTAGGCGTAGCGGTTCTCGGACGGCTCGGTGTAGTGCAGCGCCGAGAACTCGATCGAGAACACCGTCGCCTCGGCCGACAAGGTCAGCGCCGTCGGCGACGTCACCGGGCCCTCGGCCTTGACGTTCTCGCGCGGCTTGCCGTTCTGCAGCGAATGATTGAACACGGTGATGTCGGTGATCGCCACCTGCGGCGGCACCGAACTGGTGCGCACGGCGGCCGGCGCCACGGCGGTCATGCCGTGCACGCCGCCGAAGTACAGCACGCCGTCGGCCGAGGTCGCCGACGAGTTGACCGTGAAGCCCTCGGTCAGGCCGTCCGACGCGGTGAAGTGGTCGACCTTGCCGCTCTCCGGGTCGAGCCGGTACAGGCCGGCAATGGTGCTGCACCAGATCTTGCCGTCGAGGTCGTGCTCGATGGCCAGGATCTTGTGCGCGCGCATCGCCGCCGCGTACGACTGGAAGCCGATCTTGCCGTCGGCGCCGGTGCGCAGCAGGTTCAAGCCCTTGCTGGTGCCGACCCAGATCCGCCCCTTGGCGTCCTCGTGCAGGCTGACGATGTTGTCGTCGGACAGGCTGGCCGGGTCGTTGTTGGCGTGGCGGAAGTGGGTGAACTTGCCGCTGGCCTGGTCGAGCAGGTCGAGCCCGCCGCCATTCCATTCGGAGCCGGCCCACACGCGCCCGCTGCGGTCCTCCAGCACCGCCGAGGTGCCGTTGACGCTGCGGCTGCTGATGTTCTGCGGATCGTTGTAATAGATGACGCGGGCGTCGGTGCGCGGGTCGTAGCGGATCAGGCTGTTGCCGGTGGCCAGCCACAGCGCGCCGCCGCTGGCCGGCGCGATGGCGTTGATGTAGTCGCTGGCGGTGTTGCCGAAGTGGATGGCCTGGAACGGGCTGTCGGGCGTGTCCAGCCGGTTCAGGCCGTTCGAGGTGCCCAGCCACAGCGGCTTCTTGCCGTCCTTGTCGGCGCGCGTGTCCTGGAACATGCTGTAGACGATCGAATGCGACAGCCGGCCCGGGGTCTTGTCGTCGGCGTGGTAGCTCTTGACGACGGTGCTGGTGGCCGGATCGTACAGGCTCATGCCGACGTTGCCGCCCATCCACAGGCGGCCGTCCGGCGCCCGCGCCAGGCTCAGTAGCGCGTTGCTGGCCGGCGCCGAGCGGCGGTCGATGCGGAACGGCACGTGGCGCGTGAAGCCCTCGCTCGACAGGTTGGCCAGGCTGATGCCGTCGGTGAACGAGGCGATCCACAGCATGCCGCCGCGGTCCTGCATCACCGCGCGCAGGTTGTCGCCGGGCAGGCTGTACGGATCGTCGGCCGCGTGCACGAACTGGTCGAACTCGCCGGTGGCCGCGTTCCAGCGCAGCAGGCCGGCCGACAGGGTGGTGCACCACAGCACGCCCTTGTGGTCGACGTCGAAATTGGTGATGCGGCTGTACGGCGACGGGATCGCGCGCCGCGTGCTCCAGTCGCCCTTGCCGTCCCAGCGGATCACGCCCGACTCGGTGCCGATCCACAGCGCGCCGCCGCGGTCGAACTGCAGCGCCCGCACGATGTTGA
>DATMSN010000197.1:0-22601 GCA_035565375.1 Duganella sp.
ATTCCAGCAGGCCGCCGGCGAGCGCCCGCTCGATCAGCGCGCCGAAGCGCTTGTCGATGTCGCGGTCGAAGGCGTCGTCCTTCTGGAACCACTCGCGGCGCGGCGCGTCGGCATCCTGGCCCACCCCCGGCTGATACCAGAAATCGAATACGGCTTGGGCTTGTTCATCCATGCTCTTAATTCCTCGCGTGCGACAGCTGGAAGCTGTGGATGCCGTCGAACGCGGCCAGTTCCGCCGACAGCACCGCCATCGGCGCGCCACTGCGCTTGCTCAGCGCGATGGCGACGAAGCGCCATTCCTGCTGGCCGCCGTCGCTGCCGATCATCAGCGAGCCGCCGGCGATTTCGTAGCCGCGCTGCAGCGCCATCGACCTGAGCGCCGGCTCCTGCGGCATGTAGCCGGCCTTGAAGCGCATCGTGATCGCGATCGCGTGGCGCGAGGGTAGCCAAGCTTCCACCCGGGTCAGGAAAATCATCGAGCTGGCGCACAATATCGCCAGGCCGATCGCGCCCAGATAAAAGCCGATCCCCACCATCACGCCGATCACCGACGAGGCCCAAATCGACGCCGCCGTCGTCAGGCCGCTGATGTTGAAGCCCTCGCGCATGATCACACCGGCGCCCAGAAAGCCGATGCCGGTGACGATGCCCTGCACGATGCGGGTCGGATCGGAGTTGATCAGGTATTGCGACACGTGGCCGCCGAACCAGTGCCCCGGATAGCCGCCGATGACGGTCAGCGCGGCCGAGGCCATGCACACCAGGCCATAGGTGCGCATGCCGGCCGCGCGGCCGTGGTACGAGCGTTCGTAGCCGACCAGCAGCCCGAGTCCCAGCGCACCCAATAGATTCAACAAGATCACGGCGTTGGTCGCCAGTTCGGCGTGCGACCAGTAGGCGCTCAGAAAATCGATGGCGGGCATGGCGAGCCTTTATTTAGGTGCTTTTTTTATGAGCTGCTTTTCGAACGCGACATCGAGCTTGCTGACGCGCCGCGGCGGGCCGGGCGAGAGGCCGTTGACGAAGGCGACAAAATCGTCCAACTCCAGCGGCGCGCACAGCGGCGGCAGGCCGGGGCCCTCGGTCAGGAAGAAGTGGCCGCTGCCGGTGCGCGACATCGAATACCTGGCATTGCCGGTGCGGACCTTGAGGCGGTCGACGGCCGACGTGGCCCGGGTCGCGCGGCCGCTCATAACGCCACCGTGCGGTTTTCCAGCCAGGCCAGCGCGTCGCCGGACAACAGCGGCAGCAAACGCGTGCGCACCGTGGCGTGGTAGTCGTTGAGCCAGCGCTTCTCGTCGTCGCGCAGCAGCGACAGTTCGATGCAGCGCGTGTCGATCGGGCACAGGGTCAGCGTCTCGAACTCGAGGAAGTCGCCGAATTCGGTCTGGCCGGCGGGTTGGTTGAGCACCAGGTTTTCAATCCGGATGCCCCATTTGCCCGGGCGGTAAAGGCCCGGTTCTATCGATGTAATCATGCCTGGTTCCATAGCGGTGTGCGGCTCCGGCAGTGCCGATTGCGAGATCGACTGCGGGCCTTCGTGCACGTTGAGGAAATAGCCGACGCCATGGCCGGTGCCGTGGCCGAAATCGAGCCCTTCGGCCCACAGCGGCGCCCGGGCGATGGCGTCGAGCATCGGGGATTTGGTCCCGCGCGGGAAGCGCGCGGACGACAGCGCGATGACGCCCTTGAGCACCAGCGTGAAGTCGCGTTTATGTTCGGCCGTGATATCGCCGACGGCCACCACGCGCGTGATGTCGGTGGTGCCGCCCAGGTACTGGCCGCCGGAGTCGATCAGCAGCAGGCCGTCGCCTTCGATCACAGCATGGTGCGCCTCGGTGGCGCGGTAGTGCATGATCGCGCCGTTGGAACGGAAGCCGGCGATGGTGGCGAAACTCGGACTGATAAAGCCCGGCCGGCGCGCGCGCGCCGCCGTGATGTGGCGGTCGATGTCCACTTCGGTCAGCGGCGCGCGGCGCGGATCGGCCAGCGCCTGTTCCAGCCAGGTGAAGAATTCGCACAGCGCGGCGCCGTCCTGCTCCATCGTCGCGCGGACGTGGCTTGCATCCTGCTCACTCTTTTTGGATTTGGCGAAGGTGGTCGGGTTGACCGCCTCGATCACCCGCACCCCGGCCGGCACGCGCTGGCGGGTGCCGTGGGTGATGCGGCGCGGATCGATCAGCAGCGTGGCATCGAGCGGCAAATCGGCCAACGCGCCGGCGACGGCGGCATAGGGCGCGACGTGGATATCGTCCTCCGCCAGTTGTCTAATTAGTTCGACGGGGATTTTACCGTCGCCGACGAACAACGTGGCGTGGGTCGGCGTGATCAGCGCGTGCGCCAGGAAGACGGGATTGAAATTGACGTCGGCGCCGCGCAGGTTGAACAGGTAGGCGATATCGTCCAGCGTGGAGATCAGGTGCCGGTCGGCGCCCAGCTGGCGCATCGCGCCGCGCAACTCGGCCAGCTTGTCGTTGCGGCTTTTCGACGCGTACGGCGGCTGGTGTTCGTAGACCGGCGCGGCCGGCAGCGCGGGACGATCGGTCCAGATCTCGTCCAGCAGATCGAGGTCGGTGCGCAAGGCGACGTCCTTCGCCTCCAGCGCCTGGCGCAGCAGGCGCGCGATCGCCAGGCCCAGCACCGCGCCGTCGACGGCCAGGGTTTGTCCCGGTTGCAGGTTGGCGGCCAGCCAGTCGACATACTGCACGCTGGCGCCGGAGGTGAGCTTCATCAGCTGGACGCCGGTGCCGTCGAGCTCTTGCTCGGCCTGGGTCCAGTAGCGGGCGTCGGTCCAGACGGCGGCGACATCGGCGGTGATGATGAAGGTGCCGACCGAGCCGGTGAAGCCGGACAGCCACTCGCGGCCCTTCCAGCGGGCCGGCAGGTATTCGGACAGGTGGGGATCGGCCGACGGCACCATCAGCGCGTCGATCCGGTGCCGGCGCATCGCCGCCCGCAACAGCGCCAGGCGCTCGGTGACGTGGGTGGTGTCTCTTATATCCATGGGTAGGTCGAATCCGGTGCGCCGCCACTGCGGCATAGCTTGTTGCTATGATACCGCGATTGCCCTAACGCTGGTTTCACATTGGCGAGAAGTCGAACCACGGGACCCGTAGGGCGGATTAGGCGGAACGCCGCAATCGGCCATGCATGCTCCGCAGGCGGCTAATGCATAGCCGATTACGCCGCGCTAATTCTCCCTACAACTCATTGTTAAAATCGTCGGTTCCAAGTTTTTCGCCCAAAAAAAATAGACAAAAATCCTCTCTGGCACACACTCGTGGCCTGGCTTTCCTTATCTCCAGCGAATTAATGTTCATGACGCCGGCATCGATGAACATTACAGCGCCGGTAAGCGGTGCGATTATCGACTCCCCATTATTCAATTAACCAAATTCAAAAAAAATCCAATGAATCTGGAACTCTCCAGCGCCACCGAAACAGAAATCTTAAAAGTTTTTATCTCGTTTGGTTAACTCGGAATTGCCGTATGCCGGTGCCAAACATAAGTTTATACAAGAGAATCATCCGTCATCGCTGATTTACCGTCCAGCTAACCCTCACAAGGTCGCCCTTCCTTGGACCAGCGAACACACGGTGGTGATCAACGGTGCCGCGATCTGCGCCGAGGGCGGCACGATCCCATAAACTGCCTTAACCCGGCATTTCCCGGCCAATTCGTGCCAATTATTGGCATGTATTCGCCAATTTTCGGCACGAGAGCTCAGGATTCGTAACGTCGCAGACCTTCCAGATCGAGGATGCGGATGCCGCCGTAATCCACGCGCAGCAGGCCCTGTTTTTCCAGCAGATGCAAAGCCTGATGCGCGCGCTGGCGCGATGCGCCGGAAAGAAAACCTAATTCTTCCTGGGATATTTGAATCAGTTTTTCCAAGCCGGGATAAAGGTGGGAATTAAACATCGACGCCAGCGCGCGGGCCACGCGCGTATCTGGATTTAACAGGCGGTCGTTTTCCACCATGCCGATAAACTGGCCGAGACGCTCATTCAACTGCATCAACAAAAACCGGGTGAATGGCAAACTCGAATCCAGCAACCACATAAACGTCGCGGCCGGCATGCGTGCGATGCGGGCATCGCGCAGCGCCATCGCATCATATTTAAGAATCTCGTTTTTTAATATCGAACCCTCGCCGAACCAGCCCCCCGCCGGCACACCGGTAAATGTCACACATTTGCCGGACGGCGAGAAGTTATTCATCTTGACCATGCCGTCGATAATGCCGAGCCAATTCTCGACCATATCGCCCTTGCGGCAGACATAACCTCCCTTGGGAACAAAGGAAGCAAAGGTATCGGCCTCGACGCGCGCCATTTGTTCCGGCGTCAGGCTTTGCGCCCAAACCGCCGAGCGCAACGCTTCCTTCAGGGAGGTTTGATGTTGGTCAGGCATTATTGCGTCGCACCATAGAAAAGTCGGTCAATTGTCATCGAAACGACAACACAGGTCTTTGTGGCAGGCTAATATCATCACACAAGAAGCTGTACACAAGTACAAGAAAAGCAACCGGAGACAACTGGTGCAAAACGATCACGAGACTTTTCCTCGCCGCCTGCTCGCGCACGGCCAAGTCAGACCCGGCAAACCCGCGTTCCGCGAAAAACACCTGGGCATCTGGCAAAGCTGGAACTGGGCACAGGTGAACGACGAAGTGCGCGCGCTGGCCTGCGGACTGGCGGCGCTGGGGTTCAAACGCGGCATGAACCTGGCCATCATCGGCGACAACCGGCCGCGCCTTTACTGGTCGATGCTGGCCGCGCAGTGTCTCGGCGGCGTGCCGGTGCCGCTCTACCAGGACGCCCCGGCCGCCGATATGGCCTACGTGCTCGAAAACGCCGAAATCCATTACGCCATCGTCGAAGACCAGGAACAGGTCGACAAGTTGATGGAATTGCAAGCGCTTTACCCGCACGTCCGCCACATCGCCTACGACGACGAACGCGGCATGCGCCACTACCGCCAACCGGGACTTCTCTCCTTCGCCCGCCTGCAGGAACTGGGGCGCGAATGGGACAAAACCCATCCCGGCATGTTCGACGCCGCCGTCGATGAAGGCAAAGGCGGCGACAACGCCATCATCCTCTACACCTCCGGCACCACAGGCAAGCCAAAAGGCGTGTGCCAGACCCACGCGGCGCTGATCGCGGCCGGCACCGGCGGCGTCGGTTTCGAGAACCTCACCGACGCGGAGGACATCCTGTCGTATCTGCCGATGGCGTGGGTGGGCGACTGCCTGTTCTCCTTTGCGCAGGCGATGACGGCCGGTTTTACCGTCAACTGCCCGGAGTCCGGCGACACCGTCATGACCGACATGCGCGAAATCGGCCCTACTTATTACTTTGCCCCGCCGCGCGTGTTCGAGAACATGCTCACTACCGTGATGATACGGATGGAGGACGCCGGCGCCATCAAGCGCGCCATGTTCCACCACTTCATGGCGGTGGCGCGCCGCAGCGGCGCGGCGATCCTGGACGGCAAACCGGTACCGCTGACCGACCGCCTGTCGTATGCGCTGGGCCGGGTTCTGGTCTATGGGCCGCTGAAAAACGTGCTCGGATTGTCGCGCGTGCGGGTCGCCTACACGGCCGGCGCCGCGATAGGACCGGATCTGTTCCGCTTCTATCGCTCCATCGGCGTCAATTTGAAGCAGTTTTACGGCTCGACCGAAACTTGCGCCTACATTTGCCTGCAACCGGACGGTCAGATCAAATTCGACAGCGTCGGCCTGCCGGCGCCCGGCGTCGAGGTCAAACTGGCGGACAACGGCGAAGTGCTGGTGAAATCGCCAACACTGATGGATTGCTATTACAAACGCCCCGACGCCACCAGCGAGGCGATCGACGCGCAGGGCTACTTCCACACCGGCGACGCCGGTTTGTTCGACCACGAAGGCCATCTGAAAATCATCGACCGCGCCGCCGATGTCGGCAGGATGAACGGCGGCGCCATCTTCGCGCCTAACTTTATCGAAAACAAACTCAAGTTCTTCCCGTTTATCAAGGAGGCGGTGGCGTTCGGCCACGGGCGCGACGATGTCTGCGCCTTCGTCAATATCGACATCGAGGCGGTGGGTAACTGGGCGGAGCGGCGCGGCATCGCCTATTCCGGCTACACGGACCTGGCGGCGCATCCGCAGGTCTACGGGCTGATACGCGACTGCATCGAGCAGGTCAACGCCGATCTCGCCGCCGAGCCGATGATGGGAGACACCCAAATCCACCGCTATCTGGTGCTGCACAAGGAGCTCGATCCCGACGATGACGAGCTGACGCGAACGCGCAAGGTGCGGCGCAAATTCATCGCCGAAAAATACGCGGTGCTGATCGATGCGCTCTACGGCGGCAAGGCGTCGCAATACATCGAGACGCAGGTGAAGTTTGAAGACGGCCGGACAGGCGTGGTGGCGGCGGATCTGAAGATAGAGCGCTGCAAGACCTTCCCCGCAGTCCAAGCAGCGGCATGACGGAGAGCGCGACCATGCAAATGAACGAACCAGACGCCCACTTCGGCGCCGACGCCTTGGCAAATACAGGCGGCGGGCGCCGCGTCATCGGCGACGTGATACTCGACCTGAAAAACATCTCGCTGTCGTTCGGTGGCGTGAAGGCGCTGACCGATATCTCCTTCGACGTGAAGCGGCACGAGATTCGCGCCATCATCGGCCCTAACGGCGCCGGCAAAAGCTCGATGCTGAACGTGATCAACGGCGTGTACCGCCCGCAGCAGGGGGAGATCGTCTATCAAGGCCGGCACCGGAAGAATATGGACTGCCACACCGCCGCCAAATCGGGCATCGCGCGCACCTTCCAGAATATCGCGCTGTTCAAGGGGATGACGGTCCTCGACAACATCATGACCGGCCGTAACCTCAAGATGAAGTCCAACTTCCTGATGCAGGCGCTGTACTGGGGACCGGCGCGGCGCGAGGAGATCGCGCACCGCGTCAAGGCCGAGGAGATCATCGATTTCCTGGAGATCCAGGCGATCCGCAAGACACCCGTCGGCCGGCTGCCGTACGGGCTGCAAAAGCGCGTGGAACTGGGGCGCGCGCTGGCCGCCGAGCCGGAGATCCTGCTGCTCGACGAGCCGATGGCCGGCATGAACGTGGAGGAAAAGCAGGACATGTGCCGCTTCATCCTCGACGTCAACGACCAATTCGGCACCACCATCGTGCTGATCGAACACGATATGGGCGTGGTGATGGATATTTCGGACCGCGTGGTGGTTCTTGATTACGGCAGAAAGATCGGCGACGGCACGCCGGACCAGGTGCGTAGCAATCAGGATGTCATCAACGCCTACCTTGGGATCGCCCATCCATGAACATCAACTTCTTCTTCGAGGTGCTGATCGGCGGGCTGCTGTCCGGCGTCATGTACGCGCTGGTGGCGATCGGCTTTGTGCTGATCTACAAAGCCTCCGGCGTGTTCAACTTCGCGCAGGGCGCGATGGTGTTCTTCGCCGCGCTGACCTGCGTCGGCATCATGGACAAATTCGGCGCGCCACTGTGGGTGGCGATACCGCTGACGGTCGTGGTGATGATACTGCTCGGGATCGCGATCGAAAAAGTGGTGCTGCGGCCGCTGGTCAACCAGCCCGAGATCACGCTGTTCATGGCCACCATCGGCCTGGCCTTCTTCATCGAGGGGTTGGCCCAGCTCATGTGGGGCGCGCAGGTGCACAAGCTGGAACTGCCGATCGAGGACGTGCCGTCGCAGTACCTGATGGACAACTTCAACCTGCTGGTGTCGCAGTTCGACATCATGGCGGCGGCGGTCTGCGGCATCCTGGTTACCTCCTTGGCGCTGCTGTTCTCCAGGACCAAGGTGGGCCGCGCGCTGCGCGCCGTCGCCGACGATCACCAGGCCGCGCTGGCGGTGGGAATTCCGCTGCAGCGCATCTGGGCGGTGCTGTGGGCGGTGGCGGGCGTGGTCGCGCTGGTGGCCGGCCTGCTGTGGGGCGCGCGCAATGGCGTGCAATTCGCGTTGACCTTCGTGGCGCTGAAGGCGCTGCCGGTGCTGATCCTCGGCGGCTTCACATCGATGCCGGGGGCGATCGTCGGCGGCCTGATTATCGGCGCGTCGGAAAAACTGGCCGAGGTGTATATCGGCCCGCTGGTCGGCGGCGGCATCGAAGGCTGGTTCCCGTACGTACTGGCGCTGATGTTCCTGCTGGTGCGGCCGGAAGGCCTGTTCGGCGAAAAAATCATCCGCAGAATCTAAGGGGTCGATATGCTCTACCGCGAAGCAGGACAATTCAAGACCAGCTATCAGGCCGACAGCCAGATCTTCCCCATTCTGCAAGACCGCGTGGCCATGCTCGCGCTGCTGGCCGTCGCGATCGTGGTGGTGCCGCTGGTGGCGTCGCCGTACGCGCTGTCGGCGATCCTGATTCCGTTTTTGATCTTCTCGCTCGCCGCGCTGGGACTGAACATCTTGACCGGCTACGCGGGCCAGCTGTCGCTCGGCACCGCCGCCTTCATGGCGGTGGGCGCCTTCGCCTCTTATAACTTCATCGCCCGCATTCCCGGCCTGCCGGTGCTGGTGGCATTTGTACTCGGCGGCCTTAGCGCGGCGGCGGTCGGCATCGCGTTCGGCCTGCCGTCGCTGCGGATACGCGGCTTCTACCTGGCCGCGTCGACGCTGGCCACGCAGTTCTTCGTCGTCTGGTGCCTGACCAAGATCCCCTACCTGACCAATTACAGCGCCTCCGGCGTGATCACCGCGCAAAAGATCGTCATCCTCGGTTATCAGTTCGATACGCCGGACCGCAAGTACCTGCTGGTGCTGGGCGTGGTGGCGGTGATGGCGCTGCTGGCCAAGAACATGGTGCGCTCCAACGTCGGCCGCTCCTGGATGGCGGTGCGCGACATGGACGTGGCGGCGGAAGTGATCGGCTTCCGGCTGATGCGCACCAAGCTGCTGGCGTTCGCCGTCAGCTCCTTCTACTGCGGCGTGGCCGGCGCGCTGTACGCCTTCGCCTACCTCGGCACGGTGGAGCCGGAGGCCTACAACCTCGATCTGTCGTTCCGCATCCTGTTCATGATCATCATCGGCGGCGTCGGTTCGATACTGGGCTCCTTCCTGGGAGCGGCCTTCATCGTGCTGCTGCCGGTGATGCTCAACATCCTGGCGCACAGCCTGTCGCTGCCCAACAGCGTGGCGTCCAATCTGGAGCTGATGGTGTTCGGCGCCTTGATCATATTTTTCCTGATCGTCGAGCCGCATGGCCTGGCGCGTTTATGGCAAATCGGTAAAGAGAAACTGCGTCTGTGGCCCTTCCCGCACTGAACGCAGTCACCCAGCGTAGTACCCAAGAGGAGACAACAATGAAAATCATGGCATCGTTTGTACTTGGAGCCTCACTTGTCACAACCATCGCGCCGGCGCTGGCGCAGCCGGTCGGCGAGCAATATGTCGCCCTGCCCTCGTATCGCGTCGGTCCTTATGCGGCGGGCGGCTCCGGCTTCTACGGCGGTATCATCGACTACTTCAACCTGGTCAACCTGTCGGGCGGCGTCAACGGCGTAAAGATCTCGTGGGAGGAATGCGAGACCGAATACAACCCGTCGCGCGGCGTCGAATGCTACGAACGGCTGAAAACCAAAAACGGCGGCGCCACGCTGGTCGAGCCGCTGTCCACCGGCGTCGCCTACGGTGTGCTCGACCGCCTGCCGACCGATAAAATCCCGATGACGATGATCGGCTACGGGCGCTCGGACGCCGCCAATGGCAAGGTCTTCCCCTACGTCTTCCCCCTGATCACCAGCTATTGGAACCAGGCCGCCGGCATGATCAAGTACCTCGGCGACAAAAACGGCGGCATGGACAAGCTCAAAGGTAAAAAGATCGTCCACCTGTACCACGACTCGGCGTTCGGCAAGGAACCCTTGCCGGTGCTGGAGGCGCTGTCCAAACAATACGGCTTTGAACTGATCAAGATCCCCGTCACGCCGCCCGGCACCGAGCAGCAATCGCAGTGGCTGCAAATCCGCCAGGCCAAGCCGGATCATGTGATCCTGTGGGGCTGGGGTTCGATGAACGCGGTGGCCATCAAGACCGCGCAGCGCAACGGCTTCCCGCGCGAGAAGATGCTCGGCGTCTGGTGGGCGGGATCGGAGGAGGACACCGTGCCCGCCGGCGACGCCGCCAAAAACTACAGCGCGATGACCTTCAACACGCCGGGCAGCTACCCGGTGATGGACGAAATCGGCAAAAAACTCTACGAAGCCGGCAAGGGCAATCTGGCGGACCGCAACCGCATCGGCTCCGTGTACCACATGCGCGGCGTCAGCGCGGCCATTCTGTGGGTGGAGGCGATGCGCACCGCTCAGGAGAAGTTCGGCAAAGGCAAAGCGGTCACCGGCGAGCAAATGCGCTGGGGCCTGGAGCACCTGAACGTCGACGAGGCCCGCCAAAAAGCCATCGGCGCGCTCGGCATGCTACCGGTGGTGAAGACCAGCTGTGACGATCACGAGGGCTCCGGCGCGGTGAAGGTCCAGCAGTGGGACGGCAAAAAGTGGAACGCGATCACGCCGAACTGGGTGGTCGGCGACAAGGCGCTGACCCGCAAGCTGCTGGACGAAAGCTCGGCGGCCTACGCGGCCGAGAAAAAAATCACGCCGGCCTGCGCAAAATGACGCCCTACCTCTCCGTCAACAATGTGGAAGTGATCTACGACCACGTGATCCTGGTGCTGAAAGGCGTCTCGCTGCAGGTCCCACAGGGGAAAATCGTGGCGCTGCTGGGCGCCAACGGCGCCGGCAAGTCCACCACCCTGAAGACCATCTCCACCTTGCTGCGCGGGGAGCGCGGCGACGTCACCAAGGGCGACGTCCAGTTCAAGGGCGAGCGCGTCGACCAGCTGACGCCCAATGAGCTGGTCAAGCGCGGCCTGTCGCAGGTGATGGAGGGGCGCCACTGCTTCGGCCACCTGACCATCGAGGAGAACCTGCTGACCGGCGCCTACACCCGCAGCCTGTCGCGCGCGGAGCTCAAGGAGTCGCTCGACAAGGTGTACCACTACTTCCCGCGCCTGAAGGAGCGGCGCGCCAGCCAGGCCGGCTACACCTCGGGCGGCGAGCAGCAGATGTGCGCGATCGGCCGCGCGCTGATGGCCAAGCCGTCGATGATTTTGCTGGACGAGCCGTCGATGGGCATCGCGCCGCAAATCGTCGACGAAATCTTCGGCATCGTGAAGGACTTGAACGGCAAGGAAAACGTCTCCTTCCTGCTGGCCGAACAGAACACCAACATCGCCTTGCGCTATGCCGATTTCGGCTACATCCTTGAGAACGGCCGCGTCGTCATGGAAGGCGCGGCCGCCGACCTGGCCAGCAACGAGGACGTCAAGGAATTCTACCTGGGCGTGTCCGGCGCCGGCCGCAAGAGCTTCCGCGACATGAAATTTTACCGCCGCCGCAAACGCTGGCTGGCTTGAGGACACGCACGCATGAATATCAAGAAGGCCAAAGTACTTTGCCGATCCCTGCCCGGCGCCACCGAGGACATCAAGTGGGAAACCAATCTGGTGTTCTCGATCGGCGACAAGATGTTCGCCGTCACGGAAGCCAGCGACAGCGCCAAGGGCATCAGCTTCAAGGTCGACGACGACCGCTTCCTGGAATTGACCGACCGTCCCGGCATCATCCCGGCGCCCTATCTGGCGCGCGCCAAATGGGTCTATATCGAAGACTTGAAGAGCATCAGCGACGCCGAAGCGGCCGAACTGCTGAAGCGCTCGTACGAACTGGTGTTCGCCAAACTGACCAAAAAACTGCAGCGCGAAATCGGAGGACAGCAATAATGGCCGATACCCTGGACAGCCTGGAAGTACGCCCGCCCGAACAACGCGAGCGCGAACTGATGGCGCGCCTGCCGCACCTGGTGGCGCGCGCGAAGGCCGCCGCCGGCTGGTCGCGCATCCTGCGGGACGTGAACGCGGCCGACATCACCAGCCGCGAGGCGCTGGCGACCTTGCCGGTGACGCGCAAATCCGAACTGCATGCGCTGCAAAAGCTCCAGCCTCCCTTTGGCGGCCTGAATACGACGCCGGTGGGGCAGCTGTCACGCCTGTACATGTCGCCCGGCCCGATCTTCGACCCCGAGGGCAAAGGCCAGGACTGGTGGCGTTTCGGCCGTCCCATGTACGCGGCCGGCGTGCGGCCCGGCGGCCTGCTGCAAAACTGCTTCTCGTATCACTTCACGCCGGCCGCCTTCATGGTCGAAGGCGGCGCCGCGCGCATCGGCTGCACCGTCATCCCGGCCGGCAGCGGCCAGACCGAGATGCAGGTGCAGGCGATCAGCGAACTGCGGCCGGACACCTACGTCGGCACGCCATCGTTCCTGAAGATCATCATCGAGAAGGCGCAGGAGATGGGCGCCGACATCAGCAGCATGAGCAAGGCGCTGATGGGCGCCGAGGCGCTGCCCGAATCGCTGCGCGCATGGTTTGCCGACAACGGCGTGCCGCACGTGCTGCAAACCTACGCCTCCGCCGATATCGGCAGCATCGCCTTCGAGACCCGCAGCGGCGACGTGCGCCATCCCGGCATGGTGCTCGACGAGGACGTGATCCTGGAAATCGTCCGCCCCGGCAGCGGCGAGCCGGTGGCCGCCGGTGAAGTCGGCGAAGTGGTGGTCACCGTGTTCAATCCCGACTACCCGCTGATCCGCTTCGCCACCGGCGACCTGTCGGCGGTGTTGACCGGCGTGCCCGACTCGCCATGCGGCCGCACCAACACCCGCATCAAGGGCTGGATGGGCCGCGCCGACCAGACCACCAAGGTGCGCGCGATGTTCGTCCATCCGTCGCAGGTGCACGAAGTGGCGCGCCGCCATCCGGAGATCGTCAAGGCGCGGCTGGTGGTTTCCGGCCGCATGGCGCAGGACGTGATGACCTTGCACTGCGAAGTGGCCGACCCCGGCGCCGCCAGCGACGCGGCCATTATCGAATCGATCAGGGAACTCACCAAGCTGCGCGGCGAGGTGTGCTTCGCCGCCATCGGCAGCCTGCCGGGCGACGGCAAAGTGATCGACGACATACGCGATTACACGTAGGGCTGCGGCAAATCCTGTGGCAGGATAGCAACGGTGAGCGGCGTGCGGGGATATGGCGGATAATAGCGTTCTTCCCACATGTTTTTAAAAGCCGAAGAAGACCATGCAAGACTTCCACCACAACCGCGCCCGCGCCCTGCTGGAGAACGCGGAAGAACTGTTCAACAAAGAGACCGTCGACGGCGCCGTCACCGCGATGGCCGACACCCTCAACGCCCGCTTCAACCGGCCCGACAGCGAGGAGTTCCCGCTGGTGCTGGGCGTGATGGGCGGCGCGGTGGTCTTCACCGGCAACCTGCTGCCGCAGCTGACCTTCCCGCTCGAATTCGACTACATCCACGTCAGCCGCTACGGCGACGACGACCAGGGCGGACAAGTGGTGTGGAAAGTGGTGCCGCGCTCGAACGTGGCCGGCCGCGTCGTCATCGTGTTGGACGATATCCTGGACGAGGGCGAAACGCTGGCCCACGTCAAACAGCGCCTGCTGGACATGGGCGCGGCCGAAGTGGTGCTGGCCGTCTTCGCCGACAAGGCGATCGGCAAGCCCAAGCCGGTCAAGGCGGACATCGTCGGCATCACGATCCCGAACCGCTTCGTGGTCGGATTCGGCATGGACGCATACGGCTACTGGCGCAACCTGCCGGGCCTGTGGGCGATCCAGACCGAAAACCAGTAACGCCGATTTTCCCAAGGCGGATATCTGTTGGCTCGATATTCGCACGGGATGATCACGTAGGACGGACTAACCGGCCGTCGCGCACCAAACAGGAGTAGTTACAGCGCCAGGCGCGCGCGCGCCGCGTCGTATTCGGCCTTCAGGCGCGCCACCATCTCGGCGGTGGTCGGCACGTCGTCCATCAGGCCCACGCCCTGGCCGGCGCCCCAGATGTCGCGCCACGCCTTGGCGCTGCCGGAACCAAAGTTCATCGAGCTCTTATCCGCCTGCGGCAGCGCGTCCGGGTCCAGGCCGGCGTTGATGATGGATTTCTTCAGGTAGTTGCCATGCACGCCGGTGAACAGGTTCGAATACACGATGTCGGCGGCGGCCGATTCAACGATGGCGTCGCGGTAGTCGTCGCTGACGTTCGATTCCTTGGTCGCCAGCCAGCGCGAGCCGATATAGGCGAAGTCCGCGCCCATCGCCTGCGCGGCCAGGATGGCGTCGCCGGTGGCGATGGCGCCGGACAGCGCGATCGGGCCTTTGAAGAACTTGCGCACCTCGCCCACCAGCGCGAACGGCGACAAGGTGCCCGCATGGCCGCCGGCGCCGCTGGCGACCAGGATCAGGCCATCGACGCCCGCTTCCAGCGCTTTTTCGGCGTGGCGGATCGATACGATGTCGTGCATGACGATGCCGCCGTAGCTGTGGATCGCGTCCAGCATCTCTTTCGGCGGCGCGCGCAGCGACGAGATGATGATCGGGATCCGGTGCTTGACGCAGACTTCGACGTCGTGCGCGAGGCGGTCGTTCGATTGGTGGACGATCTGGTTGACGGCGATCGGGCCGACGCGCTTGTCCGGATTGGCGATCTGGTAGTCGGCCAGCTCCTCTTGCAGGTCGCTCAGCCAGACGTCGAGCATTTCCGCCGGGCGCGCGTTCAGCGCCGGGAAGGAGCCGACGATGCCGGCCTTGCACTGCGCCGCCACGAGCGCTGGCCCGCTGGCGATGAACATCGGGGAGGCGATAACGGGAAGTGAAAGATTTTGCAACGCTGCAGGGAGGGTCATGGCGTACTCGCTGACGTAAGTTGATCGGAGTGTAGGGTCTCGGGGATTATAGACCGGAAATAGTACGATCGTGCCAAAAATAGGTGGGGCGCTCTAGAAGTTTTCTGGAGCCGGTGGCGGCGCGTGGCCGATTACGCGCTTCGCGCTAATCCGCCCTACGTGGATCCCGTGTTAGTCGAGGTCAAAGGGGCAATCACGCTCACCACCCGCCCAGAGGCCGCCAGGGGAAATCACGCAACGGCCACCGACGATAGATCGCCGGGGAATCACGTAGGGCGGATTAGCGCAGCGTAATCCGCCAAGCGCCGCCAATCGCTCATGCATTAAGTAAGTACTCCCCCTCGATGCGAGCCGCCAAGACGCGCACAAGTTGGCCGGTCGCCCACACGCCCAACACCTCCGGCGTCTGCTTCAGAAAGCGCGCGTTGGCGGTCTCGAACACCGGCATCGCCACCAACAACGCCGGCACATCGGCCAGCGCGATCCGCTGCCGCTCCAGCAGCAAAAACTTCAGCAGCACCTTGATCGCGTTCTGCGCGTTGCGCACCGGGTCGGCCTCCAGATACGCCAACCGCGACCTGGCCCGCGCCAGCGCGCCCGCCACATCGTCGAACGGCCTGCCGTGCCCCGGAATCACCAGCCGCACATCCAACCCCGCGATCACATCGAGCGTGGCCCGCGCCTCGGCAAACCCGGATTCGCCATCGAGCTCCGGGAAGATCACGCCGAAGCCGTTTTCCCACAGCGCGTCGGCCGACACCAGCACGCGCTCGCGCGGACAGTAAAAAATCAGCGAATGCGGATCGTGCCCCGGCGCGCCCAGCGCCTGCCATTCCATGCCGCCCAGCGTCAGCACGTCGCCCGGGGCGACGGTGGCGTCGAAGGTGAATCGCTCGCAGCGCTGGCCGGTGGCCTTGAAACTGAGCGCGTCGACATCCCAGTTCGCCACCTTGTCGGCCTCGGCGACCGGAATGGCGACGCGGCTGCCGTAATGGGCCTGCAACGTGGCGTTGCCGCCGCAATGGTCGGAATGCAGATGGGTGTTGATCACCTGATCAAGTTGCCGGTCTTGCAACGCGTGGCGCACCAGCGCCAACGTCTGCGCCGCGTGGGTCAGATAACCGGTGTCGATCAGCGCCGTGTCGTCGCGCCCCAACAACAGCACGTTGTTGGAGGACAGCCAGCCCCGCTCGAACACCCGGATCGAGGCCGGCAGCGCGTTCATGCCAGGAAATCGTCGTCGAAACGGACGGTTTGCTCGCGCTCGCGGATCTCGGCCCAGACGCCCCGCTTGTAGTCGTCGTCCGCCTGGGACCAGTTGACGATTTCGTCGATGGTGCGCAGGCACCCCATGCAATACCGGCGCTCGGCGTCCATCTTGCACAGGCTGACGCACGGCGACGGCACGGGTGTGGCGAACTCGGGAGCTTCGGGCACGGCTAAGTTAGTTGGATCACTCATGGCCACATTATGAACCGAACGCGCTTGACTTGGGGACTGCGAAGCCTATACTACCATCCATGTAGATGGTAACCAGATGGAGACGTATGGCTAAGCAAGAATTAAAACTGAAGACCGCCGAGTCGGAAAAGATCACGATCAACCTGGGTCCGATCGACCTGGGGCAGATCGATTTGCTGGTGCAGGAGGGTTTTTATTCCAACCGCACCGATTTGATCCGCACGGCGATCCGCAATCAGTTAAACGAGCACGCCGAAGTGGTGAAACAAACGGTGGCGCGCAAAAGCCTGGTGCTCGGAATGCAACACTACACCCGCTCCGATCTTGAAGCGGTGCAGGCGGCCGGCCAACGGCTGCAGATACAGGTACTTGGTTTGGCCAGCATTGCCAGCGACGTTTCGGTCGAATTGGCGCTGGCGACCATCGATTCGATTTTTGTACTCGGTTCGCTCCACGCCAGCGCGGTGATCAAAACCGCATTAGCCCAACGAATCCATTAAAGGACAGCTATGAAATTACCGTTTATGTCGAGCATGCGCAGTGCCGCGCAAAAGCTCATTAACAAGGGCGCCACGGCGGCCGTGCAAAAAGCCATGGAGAGCATGGTGGAACTGCAGCAAAAACAGCAACAGCAACGCGCGGCCGGACCGCAGCCGGCGGCGGCGGCGGCATCCCAACCGGCATCGCAGCCCCATATGCGTGACATTAACCCGCCGCCGGAATATGTGGCGCCGCGCGCCGCTCCGGATGCGGCGCAACCGCGCGCCGAAGCCGCGGCCCCGCAGCAAGACAGCGCGCCGGCCAGCGCCCCCAATCCGGCCACGAATCCGACCGAATATGCGCAGGACATGCTGAACCGCATGGGCATCAAGATCGATCTGCAAGCCAACCTGCAAGGCAATTTCGGCATCGACCTCGGTTCGATGATGAATCCTACGCCGGCCGCGCCGCTGCCCGAGGGCGCGAAGTTCATCAGCGGCAGCTACACCAACCACGCCGGCACCCGCAATTACAAGTTGTATGTGCCGTCCACGTACACTGGCCAGGCCATGCCGCTGCTGGTGATGCTGCACGGCTGCACGCAGAACCCCGACGACTTCGCCGCCGGTACGCAGATGAACCAGGTGGCCGAGGAGATGGGCTGCTTCGTCGCCTATCCGGAGCAGACGTCCGGCGCCAACCACTCGAAGTGCTGGAACTGGTTCAACGCCATCGACCAGCAGCACGGCCAGGGCGAGCCGTCGATCATCGCCGGTATCGCGCAGCAGATCATCGACGAATATCCGGTCAACGAGCGCCAGGTGTATGTGGCCGGGCTGTCGGCCGGCGGCGCGATGGCGGTCATCGTCGGCACGCTGTATCCGGAGCTGTTCGCGGCGGTGGGCGTGCATTCGGGTTTGCCGTTCGCCTCGGCGCAGGATTTGCCGTCGGCGCTGAGCGCCATGAAGCGCGGCGCCAGCACGTCGCGCAAGGCGGGTAACGGTTCGCAGCCGATCATCGTGTTCCACGGCGACAGCGACACCACGGTCAACCCGCGCAACGGCGAGCAGGTGATCGAGCAGCGCCTGCACAGCCACAAGGGCGCGCCGTCGATCCAGTCGGGCAGCGTGCCGAATGGCCACCGCTATACGCAAACGACACACACCAAGGCCGACGGCACGCCGCTGGGCGAGCACTGGGTGGTGCACGGCGCGGGCCACGCGTGGTCCGGCGGCAGCTCGCATGGTACCTACACCGATGCCAAAGGCCCGGACGCCAGCCGCGAGATGCTGCGCTTCTTCCGCAACGTCAGCTAGGCCAAGCGTCCGGGATGACCGTCGGAACCACGGGCGGATTAGCGCAGCGTAATCCGCCATGTATGCGCCGTCGGCGGCTCAAAGATGGCGGATTCCGGGGTTCGGTGCGGCCCCAGTCCCCATCGAGTCGGGTTCAGGTCGGTCCGGTCCCAGGCCACGTCGGGTCCGGCGCGGCACTATCGGCGATATGCTGTTTGAGACATTCCGGGCACCAGCAACTGGCGCCCGGCGCCGACGGCACCGGCACCGACGCCGGCAAATACGTGCACCAACACGGCTGCGCGGCCGCGCCGGGATCGGTATCCACCATCGCGCACGAGAATTGGGCACCACAACGCGAGCAAGTACTCATATGGCGGCAAGTTGGCTGGTCATGCGGTTCAGCGTATCGGATGATCTCGGAAAATACAACCGGATAGCCCTATAATGCGTAACCGATCGCAGCCCCAGGCTGTAAAATTGCACAAAATTTTTAACCGGACTCGCCATGACCCAACTGACTAACCTTAACTTAGGCATGAATGACGACTTGACCGCGGTGTCCCCGCAGATCAAGGCGCAGATCCTGGCTGAGGCCCTGCCCTACATCCGTAATTTCCATGGCAAGACCATCGTCATCAAATACGGCGGCAACGCGATGACCGACGAGCGCCTGAAGCACGGCTTCGCCCGTGATGTCATTTTGCTCAAACTGGTGGGCATGAATCCGGTCGTGGTGCACGGCGGCGGTCCGCAAATCGACAACGCGCTGAAAAAGATCGGCAAGCAGGGCACCTTCGTGCAGGGCATGCGCATCACCGACGAGGAAACCATGGAAGTGGTGGAGTGGGTCCTCGGCGGCGAAGTCCAGCAGGACATCGTGATGCTGATTAATCACTACGGCGGCCAGGCCGTGGGCCTGACCGGCAAGGACGGTGGCCTGATCCGCGCCAAGAAGATGGCGATGCCGGACAAGGAGAACCCGGGCCAGTTCCTCGACATCGGCTTCGTCGGCGAAATCGACGCCATCAACCCCGCCGTCGTCAAGGCGCTGCAGGACGACGCCTTCATCCCGATCATTTCGCCGATCGGTTTCGGCCAGGATGGCCAGGCGTACAACATCAACGCCGACGTCGTCGCCGGCAAAATCGCGGAAATCCTGAAGGCCGAAAAGCTGATCATGATGACCAACATCGCCGGCGTTCAGGACAAACAGGGCAACCTGGTGACCGACCTGTCGGCGCGCGAAATCGACGAGATGTTCGCCGACGGGACGATTTCGGGCGGCATGCTGCCTAAAATTTCATCAGCGCTGGACGCCGCCAAGTCCGGCGTCAACACGGTCCACATCATCGACGGGCGAATTGAACACTCTTTATTGCTCGAGGTGTTGACCGAACAGGCTTTTGGAACTATGATCCGGTCTCACTGAAAAAACGGCGATGCACTTTTAAGCCGCGTTTTTGAGTGCATCGTCATACCAGTACGCCCTTTTAGCTCAGTGGTAGAGCACTCCCTTGGTAAGGGAGAGGCCACGTGTTCAATCCACGTAAAGGGCACCATCTCCCCCCGCAGCACCTCCCCACTTGTAATTTAATAAATACGCTCCACCGTCATGCCGCGTTGGCGCAGCAGTTCCGGCACGCTCCCCTTGCCGATCAAATGCAGCACGCCGATCGCCGCCACGCTGTTGTTTTCACGCGCCATCAGCTTGGCCATGCTGTCGGCCAGCGCCGGATTGCGCCCGTCCAGCAGCACCTTCTGCACGAAGCGGCCGGAGAAGCTGTCGTCCTGCTCCGCCTTCGCGGCCAGCGCGTCGAGCGCCTTGATGTCGGCGTTGCGCCAGGCCTCGGCGATCTCGCGCGCCTGGTTGGCCTGTTCCTTGTCCTCGATGCCGGCGATGGTCTCCTGCAGGAACAGCAGCTGCTCGGCCGCCGGCAGGTTGCCGAAGAGGCCCATCTGGCCCTCGGGCGATTCCAGCTCGACCACTTTCTGCCCCCGCTCGTGCGCCTGCCTGGCCAGGTGCGCGTCGACCGCCTGCTCCGCGTCATAACCCTGGCTGGCGAATTCGCTCACCGTCAGCACGCTGGCGAGCAGCCATGGCTTCATCGCCGCCACCGTCTGCGGTTCGATCTTGTACTGCTGGAGCAGGCGGTCGAGCCGCCGCCGCCAGTCCGGCGACAAGGCCGGCGCCGCCGCGCCGGGGCCCACCAGCCCGAACTTGCGCACCGCGAGCGCCAGCTTTTGCGGATCGCCCAACGGATCGATTTCCAGCGCCAGCACCGGCGCCTGCTTCAACACGCCGGCCACGCGCGGCTCGAGCGGATAAAAATCCTTGGAGCCGACGTGGATGGTGCCGAACAGGTATAGCGCATGTTCGCCGTTGCGCACCTTGAACAGCGCGCCGCGGTTCGGCGCCCGCTCCTGGCCCTCCGCCTGGTCCGCCGCCCAGGCCGGGCCGAGGGCAAAGCAGAACAAACTGCAGAACATCACTATAATCTGGCGTCGCATGGCTTCCTTTGTTGAATGGTCTCCCGTGAATATTACTCGTAACTCACCAGTGTGGTTGTTCGATCTCGACAATACACTGCACAACGCCTCACACGCCATCTTCCCCGCGATCATGGCGAACATGAACGTCTACATCGCCAAGGTGCTGGGCGACGGCGTCACGCCGGCCGGCGAGGACGCCGTCAACGCCGCGCGCACCATGTACTGGCGCCGCTACGGCGCGACCATACTGGGACTGGTCAAGCACCACGGCGTGCTGCCGGCCCACTTCCTGCACGAGACCCACGCCATCGCCGGCCTGACGGAGATGATCCGCGCCGAGCGCGGACTGCGCCACCTGATGCGCCGCCTGCCCGGGCGCAAAATCCTGCTGACCAACGCGCCGCACCGCTACTCGACGCAGGTGCTGCGCCATCTGGGCCTGCAGCGCGAATTCGGCCACCACGTGTCGGTCGAGTCGATGACGGTGCACCGGCAGATGCGTCCCAAGCCATCCAAGCTGATGCTGCGCAACCTGATGCGCCGCCACCGCCTCACGCCCGAGCGCTGCATCCTGGTCGAGGACACGCTGGCCAATCTGCGCAGCGCCCACTCGCTCGGCATGCGCACCGCGTGGATCACGCAGTACCTGACGATCGGCGACACGGCCGGCCTGGCGCATCCTCAAAAAAGGTTAATTCGCCCCGCTTATGTCGATGTCAAAGTAAAATCTGTCAGGAATCTGCCGGCGCGCCTGCATCACCTGCGCTGATTCACCTCGATTCACTTCCTTTTTTCGACACCTACCCGCGAGATCACATGGCAAGCACACCGCCGGGCCAGCGCCGCATGGAAATCCTCCGAGCGCTGGCGGAGATGCTGGAACAGCCCAAGGGCGACAAGATCACCACGGCCGCGCTGGCGCGCAAGCTCGAGTTTTCCGAGGCCGCGCTGTACCGGCATTTCGCCAGCAAGGCGCAGATGTTCGAGGGGCTGATCGAATTCATCGAGTCCACCGTCTTCGGCCTGATCAACCAGATCGCCGAGCGCCAGGGCGACGGCCAGACGCAGGCGCGCGACATCGTCGCCATGCTGCTGCAATTCGCCAGCCAGAATCCGGGCATGACGCGCGTGCTGATCGGCGAGGCGCTGGTGAACGAGGACGAGCGCCTGCAACTGCGCATGAACCAGTTCTACGACCGCGTCGACCTGGCGCTCAAGCAAGCGCTGCGGCAATCGGTGGCCGCGGGGCAGGCGCACGAAAGCGAGGTGCAGGCGCGCGCCGGCATGCTGACCAGTTTTGTCATCGGACGCTGGCACCGCTACGCCAAGAGTGGATTCAAGCACAACCCGTCGCAGGACGCGCCGCTGCAGATCGCGCTGCTGTTATCGTCAATGGACAAATGAACGCCGCATGTTTCGCACTGCTGGACGACGCCAGCCCCGGCGCCCCCGAAGGCGCGCCGGCGCCGGACGCCCGTTCGCGCCTGTACACCGGCCATCTGGGCACGCTGCGCTGCGACGACATCGGCGAATGGCCGCAAGTGCTCGAACAGATGCGGGCGGCGCTCGCGCGCGGCGAGTATGCGGTCACCCTGTGCGCCTATGAGCTGGGCGCGCACCTGCTCGATATCGGCGGCACGCCGCCGACGGACGCGCCGCTGGCGCAAATCCTGCTGTTCCAGCACTGCGCGCAGCTGACCAACGCCGAAGTGCGCGACTGGCTGGCGGCGCGCTCGTTCCCGGTCGACCGGCCGGCCGGCATCGCCAACATCCGCGCCAACATCGACCGGCGGGCCTTCGACGCCGCGCTGGCGCGCATCCACGACTACATCGAGGCCGGCGACACCTACCAGGTCAACTACACCTACCGGCTGCGCTTCGACGCGTTTGGCGGCATCCACGCGCTGTACGCGCTGCTGCGCGGACGGCAACCGGTGCCCTACGGCGCGCTGGTGGGACTGGAGGACGGCTCGGCCATCCTGTCGCTGTCGCCGGAGCTGTTCGTGCGCCACCAGGACGGCGTGCTGACGGCGCGGCCGATGAAGGGCACGGCGCCGGCCGCGC